>JBOHOS010000299.1:0-4779 GCA_050731295.1 Nitrospiraceae bacterium
AGCCGAACATCACGCTCGCGCAACGCCCGCTTGACCTTCACCATATCATTGACGGGAATGCCTTCCGTGATGCAGATGATCAGCTTAATACCGGCATCGGCGGCCTCAAGGATCGCGTCGGCGGCGAACGGCGGCGGCACGAAGATCAAGGAGGTATCGCACTGCGTTTTTTTCACGGCCTCACGCACCGTATTGAACACGGGGATGCCTTCCACTTCCTGTCCGGCCTTCCCCGGCGTCACCCCGGCGACCACCTGCGTCCCATACGCCTTACACTGCGTCGCATGAAACGACCCTTCCTTCCCGGTAATCCCCTGCACCACCACGCGTGTCGATTTATTCACTAAGATGCTCATTCGATGACCCTTCCTTCAAGTCTCCTAACGCCACTCAGGTGGTTCGACACAGTACCGGCCTCACTTGGATTCGACGGCTACGGCATTGCCGGCAACTGTCCAAAAACTGCAGCCCCAAATCCCTACCACCCAATAAACCAGCGGATTCAGTTCCAGCGCCGAAATGGCCGTAATTTTCTCCGCCACATTAGCGTCAAGGTCGGTCAGCTTCTTTTGGACAATCGGAATCACGATGTTCCGGTCAACGGAGGCATCCGTATAATTGAAACAACCTCCGGTGCGATCGGAAAACCGTCCGCGTTCTTTTATCTTTCCAACAGCCCGAGCTTCCTGGAACTGCGCCCGCGAGACCTCTTCCGAATAGTACCCCTCACCTTTCAAATACCCCAACGAAGGCTCATACCACTGATTGAATGAACAGCCGCTGGCTATCATGATGCCGAAGACGCTGAAGATTACAAATTTCACTCGCTGGATCAGCTCACGTATCCTCGCCCGTGAAACTTCCGGCCTGAGAGGCAATTACTTTCCTAATTCGATCTGCTACTTCTGATGCTCGTTCTTCAAACTGATAGTTCCTTTGTCATATCCATCTTCTGCGCCTCGGATGGAAGGGATGGCGCGGAGGTATTCGCCATAGCGCGCACTGTCTTATGGAAGCTAAAAAGCTGCCGCATGCGACGGCCTTGTGGCGTTTCGACGCAGCTTCACAGGAGCATGCGGCCAACAGTAAGACTGCAACAGCCATCCCGTATCAACGCATTATGGCGAAACCGAAGCCGTCCGCCCTTCGCCAGCCGAGGCCCTCTTTTTCTTTCCCGTCACCGCCACGATTTTCTGCGCCGCTTCCCATAAATCCGTCGCCACATCGACCTTCAATCCGGATTCCAACAGCAGCTTGCGCCCTTCCTCGGCGTTCGTTCCCTGCAGGCGAACGACGACGGGAATCTTGATGTTGACCTCTTTGGCCGCTTCAATCACGCCATGGGCGATGCGTTCACACCGGACGATGCCGCCGAAAATGTTAATAAAGATTCCTTTGACGTTTTTATCTTTGAGCAGAATTCGGAACCCGGCCGCGACGGTCTCCTTGGTGGCTCCGCCGCCGACATCCAGAAAGTTGGCGGGCTCGCTGCCGGCCAGCTTGATGACGTCCATCGTGGCCATGGCCAGACCGGCGCCATTAACCATGCAGCCGATATTGCCGTCCAACTTGACGTAATTCAAATTGTTCTTCGTCGCCTCGATCTCGAGCGGCTCTTCTTCATGCCGGTCGCGGAATGCCTGCACATCAGCATGCTTGAACAGCGCGTTATCATCGAACGACACCTTGCCGTCCAGCGCCACAAGGCGCTTATCCGTCGTGATGACGAGCGGATTGATCTCGACTAAGGACGCATTCTTTTCCATGAAGAGCCGGTAGAGATTACCGAGCATGGCGATGAACGGATTTAAGATAGTCGGCTCGATCGACGGGAGACCCAATCCAAACGCCAAATTCCGGCCATTATAACCCTGAAACCCAACAGCCGGGTCGATCGGCTCTTTCACGATCTTCTCCGGCGTGTGCGCGGCCACTTCCTCAATCTCCATTCCGCCTTCCGTGCTGGCGATGAAGACCGGCCAGCCGGAATCACGATCGACGAGCAGGCTCAGATAGAGTTCTTTCGCAATCCCCGCCCCTTCTTCGATCAGCAGGCGGCGGACCTTGCGCCCCTTTGGACCGGTCTGATGGGTTACCAGTGTCTTGCCGAGAATCTCCTTGGCCAATGTCGGCACTTCGGTTTTATCTTTGGTCAGCTTGACCCCGCCCGCCTTGCCACGGCCTCCCGCATGGATTTGGGCTTTCACCACATAAACCGGGGTATTCAGGGCAGCCGCCCACTTCTCAGCCGCAAGCGGCGTTTTGATTTCCTTGCCCTTCGGCACAGGCACGTCGAATTGCGCGAATAATTGCTTGGCCTGAAATTCATGAATATTCATATAACTCCTTCTATCAAGAGACGAGATTACTAAAAAGACGGGCTTAACAGGATGCTCAAAAAGGTCACATTACACCATCCTGCTACTCTTTCTTGGCATAGGCAGGGAAAAGGACAGGTGAGGTCACACCGGCTGATACGTTATGTTTGCGCGCCTCTGCGCGGAAACGATCCAGATGGTCGAGCGTCAGCTTTCCATTCGACATCGAAGTGGCGCGTTGAGCCGCGGTAGATCCCGCCTGTTTTCCGAAGACCATCAAGTCCAGCAGCGAGTTTCCCATCAAACGGTTGCGGCCATGGAGCCCTCCCGATGCCTCCCCGGCCACGAAGAGATGCTTCACGTTGGATTCGCTATGCACGTCGATCCGTACACCACCATTCTGATAATGAAGGGTCGGGTAAATGAGCACGGGATCTTTGGAGATATCAATCCCGAAGCGCTGGTATTGTTTCACCATGGCGGGAAAGTGCTTCGCCAGCGTTCCAGGTCCTTGCTCCACATCGAGCAACGGCGTATCCAGCCAGACGCCGACCCGGCCCGACATGGTACGAATGCCGCGGCCTTCTTCGCACTCGCGGATGATCGAGGAAGAGACGACATCCCGCGTGTCGAGTTCATTCACAAAGCGCTCGCCCTTGGCATTGACGAGATGGCCGCCTTCCGACCGAATGCCTTCGGTGACCAGCGCGCCGATCAACTGCTCAGGATAGACGGCGCCCGAGGGGTGGTATTGAAACGTATCGACTTGTAAGAGCTTGGCGCCCATGCGATACGCCATGGCCAGCCCATCGCCGGTCGCGCCGTAGTGATTGCTGGTCGGAAACCCCTGAATGTGTAATCGGCCGATCCCGCCGGTGGCGAGGATTACCGTCTTGGCCGCAACCACGACGTACCGTTTGTTATCCAGATCGCGCAGAACCGCGCCCGTGCAGTTTCCCTGGCCGTCGCTCAACAGCTCGATTGCGGCGCAGAATTCCAGGACCTGAATCTTTTGGTTCAGGACCTCATCTTTGAGCACCCGCATGATCTCAAGGCCGGTGTAGTCGGAGCAGGTCAGCAGTCGGGGCTTGGAACTTCCGCCTCCCATTTTCACATGCAGATTGCCGTCTGCGTCCCGATCGAATAGGACGCCCAGTTCGAGCAACCACTTCGCAACCGACGGACCCTCCTCGACCATCACCTTGAGGAGCTGGTGGTCGTTCTTCATGTGGCCGCCCTTGAGGGTATCCAAAAAGTGCTGAACCGGAGAATCTTCGTGCGTGATTGCCACCTGGATGCCGCCCTGAGCCATCACGGTGTTGGAATCCGCTAAGCGCAGCTTGGTGGCCAATAACACCTTGGCGCCTTTCGCATGGGCGTGAAGCGCCGCCGCGCAACCGGCCCCGCCACCCCCGACCACCAGGACGTCCATCGTATAGGCCGGCGTCAGGTCCAATTCGGCCGGTACGGGACTTTCGCCTTCCAGCAGCGCAGCAAGCTCGCGCACGGTCCGCTCGCCGGCGTTCGGACCAAATTTAACCGGACGGTAGGCGCTCTCGCGGTGATCCGGGTGATATTTTTTGATGAGCGTATCGCGTTCGGCAGGCGAGTATTTCGGCAGCGTCTGGGTACGCCGATGGTCACGGGTCTTGTGAACGATTTTTTGGAGTTCGTGGATTTCCATACACAGAGGCCAGGCTAGAGGGAGGCAAGGGGCAAGAGGATGGAGGAGATATTCCTCTGCCCATTGCCTCTTGCCCCTTGTCTCTCGCCTAAAATTATTTCAATTCCGCGCAGGCATCCTTTAATTCTTGCTCGCTCATCTTCAGTACGCGATCCCATTCGGACTGATACCGCCCGTCCTCAATTTCCTTGATTCGATGATAGAGCCGCTCGGGCTTCTCGGTGAAGTGGGTGCCTTGGGCCCGGCTGGCGTACAGCGCGACGAGGTTGGGAGCGATGTCCGCAATACAGACCGGCACGCACAGTCCGCACATGACGCAATCCATGAACATTTCCGAGACGGCCTTGAAATCTCCGAACACCGCCCGCCAGACGCCTTCGCGCACGTCGATCGTCTGCGGACAGGCCTCCGTGCAGGCATTGCAGTTCCGGCAGAGCGGCGCTTCGGGATAGAGTGTGAACAGGTCCTGCTTGGGATCCTTGAGGTCTGCCATTTGATACGTTGCTTTGCGCGCGGGAAACGGCGGGACCATGGTGAAGGACATCCCGTCCTCGACCGCTGTCTGGCACGCCAGGCAGGTTTTGACCTTGGGATCGTCTTTGGTCCGGTAATAGGTGGCGCAGGCGCCGCAAAAGCCGCCCAAGCATCCGGCGCCACGGATCACTTCCTGGCCGGAATACCAGAGGGCCTTAATGACGGTGATCCCCTCGGGCACTTGGTAGGTCTTCCCGGCGATTTCCACCGAGACCATCTTCGGCCGAAGGACTTCTTCCTGAT
>JBOHOS010000300.1:0-6849 GCA_050731295.1 Nitrospiraceae bacterium
CAAGCGGGTGCCGGCAACGATGTGCTGGATGGAGGGGCGGGGAATGACCAGCTCAATGGCGGCACCGGCGATGATGCCTATGTGTTCGGACGCGGGTCGGGTCAAGACCGGCTGGTGGACATTGGAGGCACGGGTGATGTGATCCAACTCGCCAGTGAAGTGACGCCCGGCGACGTCCAGGTGACCAAGAGCGGGCGCGATGTCGTGCTCACCATCGCCGGCACCAACGATCAGCTTACGCTCGCCCAGTTTTTCTTGAACCCTATTTTGCAGGTTGACGAAGTCCGCTTTGCCGATGGGACGGTGTGGGATGCGGCGACACTGGCGAGTCAAGCCCAGCAAGACATCATTGGAACGGATGGCGTGGACGTGCTCGCAGGTACTGGTAGGGATGATGTGCTGCGTGGGTTGGGAGGAGATGATCAGATCTCCGGACAGACAGGCGATGACCTCCTTGACGGGGGCGCGGGCGCTGACACGCTGACCGGTGGCGCCGGTTCTGACGCGTATGTCGTGGACAACCCGGGTGATGTTGTGGTCGAAGCGACCAGTGAAGGGACGGACATCGTACAAAGTGCCGTGAGCTACACGCTGGCAGACCACGTAGAACAGCTCACGCTGACCGGCACAGTTGCCATCAACGGGACCGGAAACGCCTTGGACAACGTGTTGACCGGCAACAGCGCGGCGAATGTGCTGACCGGTGGCACAGGCCACGATACCTACGTGGTTGGAGCCGGCGATACGGTTGTCGAACATCCCAACGAGGGCGTCGATACCGTGCAGAGTGACCTGACATACACGCTGGGAGCCAACGTTGAAAGCCTCACCCTCACTGGGAACGCGCCCATCAACGGGACCGGCAACGATCTCGACAATATGCTCATCGGCAATAGCTCGGTGAATATACTCACGGGCGGGAAGGGGAACGACACGTATGTGGTCGGCGCCGGCGACGCGGTGATCGAGTGGGCCGGTGACGGCCTCGATACGGTCGAGACGAATCGTTCCTACCAGCTCGGCGCCAACGTCGAGAATCTCACCTTGCTTGACGCGTCGGTCGGTCATCTCACCGTCGGTCCCGCAGAGATCGGGTCGCCCTATGGGTCGCTGGTCGAACTGCATGCTGTGGGGAATGAACTGGGCAACGTCCTGATCGGCAATCATGGCCGCAACGTGCTGGAAGGCGGTGCCGGGAATGACACGCTGAACGGCGGCGCCGGTGATGACGTCCTGCTCGGCGGGGCCGGGGAGGATACCTATCTCTTTGGGCGAGGATCCGGAACAGACACGATCACCGACATTGTGGCTGGTGAAGTGGATGCGATTCAGATGGCGGCCGGCGTGAACCCTGATGATCTGGTCGCGTTCCGACTGTCCTTCCCAACTCAACATGTGTTCCTGGGCGTGGTTGACGCGCAAGGGAGCCTCACTGGGGATGGGCTGATGATCACCTATGCCGCCCTCGATGACCTCCTGACCAAGGAAGTCCGGTTTTCCGATGGCACCGTTTGGGATGGCGCCACGCTGTTGGCGAAATCCGCTCCTCCGGTTCCCAATCCTGGCGTGACGTTGAATGGCGGACCGGGTGACGACACGCTGGCCGGCGGACCGGGTGACGACCAACTCACCGGATTCGCAGGCAACGATCAACTCGAGGGACAGGATGGGAACGATACGTTACTGGGGAACGAGGGCAGCGATGTACTCATCGGTGGCGCCGGGCGTGACACGCTGTCCGGGGGATCCCCGTTGGATCCGTCGGGCAACGACATCCTGCTTGGAGGAGCGGGGAAGGATGAGGTGAGTGGCAGTGGGGGCCATGATGAGCTGAATGGCGGGTCGGAGAATGATCATCTGCTTGGCTGGGGCGGAAATGACTCTCTGATCGGTGGAACCGGCCATGACAGCCTCGACGGCGGCGCCGGCGAGGACCTGCTCGACGGTGGTCCCGGAGATGATGAACTGTTCGGAGGGCAAGGCGCGGATACGTATCTCTTTGGGAGAGGTTCTGGACATGACCGCGTGAGCACCAACGCCGGCGAATCGTTGAGTGAAGACACCATCCGAATGGCGCCCGACGTTCTCCCTGCCGATGTGACCATTGCCACCGATGGCTTCAACGTGCGGTTGCAGATCAATGGGACCGGTGATCACATTGCGGCTCCTCTATCACCCGTCCAGCCCGAGTTTGGTCTCGGACAGGTGGTCTTTGAAGAGGGGACGGTCTGGGACTCGGCCTTCCTCCTGACTGCCGCCCAGTTTATCGGAACGGATGGGTCCGACACCTTCTTTGGCACGGGTAGCACTGACACGTTCGTCGGCGGACTCGGGGATGATGCCTATGTAGGCGTGGATGTTGTCGATACAGTTGTCGAAGGCGCCGGCGAAGGCGTGGATACGATCGGCGCCGATGTCGACTTTGTGCTCCCAGAGTATGTGGAGCATCTGGTGCTGACCGAGATGCTGCCGGGCGTCATCGGTCTCGATCCGGTTCTTCGACCGACACTGGGGGTGGGGAACGGCGAGGACAACGTCCTCATCGGGAACAGCGCGGACAACATCCTCGACGGCGGGGCCGGCAACGATACAGTGATTGGCGGGTTCGCGTACGAAACCAATCCAGATCTGGGCGACGGCAACGACATTCTCATCGGTGGCGCCGGGGACGACGTACTGCAATCGTTCGGGGGCATCATCGGTGGTCTGATCCTGAGTGAGGAGCTCTTCGGAACCGATCTGCTCTTCGGCGGGCCCGGCAACGACACCCACGTGCTGCGCTTTGAGGACTTCTTAAACAATTTGGCCATTCCCGACGCGATCGTTTTGGAGCTGCCGAACGAGGGTTCGGACACGGTGATCGTGGCGCAAGATTATGCGCTCGATCCGAATGTTGAGAATTTGACGATGTTCGGGGGAGCCCACGGAGTCGGCAATGAATTGGACAACGTGCTGATCGGCAGCGCCGGCGTCAACGTGCTGGAAGGCGGGGCGGGCCGCGATACCTTGATCGGCGGCTTCGGACAGACGCTACTCGACGAGACCATCGACGACGGGGTCGTGGATACGTTGATGGGAGGCACCGGTGATGACACCTACATCATGAACGTTGCTCAGGACGTTGTCGTGGAACAGCCCGGTGAAGGAACGGACACCCTACTCGCATTGGTCAGCTCCACCTTGGGTGAGAACCTTGAAAATCTCACCCTCCGAGGAGCCGCCGCGATTCACGGGACCGGCAATCTTCTCGACAATGTGCTGACCGGCAACGATGCAGCCAACGTGCTTGCCGGTGGGGGTGGAAACGATCAGTTGATCGGCGGGGCTAGTGACGACATCTACCTGTTCAACCTGGGCGATGGGGTAGACACCATTCGGGACACGGCTGCGCCTGGAGAAGGAAATCGGATTCGCTTCGGTGCGGGCATTACTCAGTCGGATCTAACCTTTTCGCAGAGCGGCAATACGTTGGCTATTCAAGTCGGGACAGGCGGAGATGCCATTCAACTCATGGATTTCGATCCTTCCAATGTGAACGGCTCGCTGGTGGTGGAAACACTGGAATTAGCCGATGGCAGCACCGCGGGTCTTGCCAGCCTCCTGGTGCCGACACCTACGCAAGGCGACGATGTCTTGACCTTCGGGTCCGGCGATGATGTCATCGACGTGCTTGGGGGAAACGATGTGGTGGATGCGGGGGCGGGGAACGACACGATCACCGGTGGGACCTGCAACGACACGTTGACCGGCGGTGCTGGCGACGACACCTATGTCTTCAACCTTGGGGATGGCGCGGATACGATCAACGATTCCGCCGTGTCAGGCGAAGGCAACACACTTGTCTTCGGGCCCGGCATCTCCCCCGAATCGCTGAGCCTTGGGCTTGGCTCCTTGGTGATTCGTGTCGGAACTAACGGCGACGCCATTCACTTGCCGAATTTCGACCCGGGCGATGCATACGGGCCGCATGCCATCGACACCTTCCGGTTTGCCGATGGGACCGTGCTGACTTACAGCCAGCTCATTGATCGAGGCTTCGATCTCACGGGTACCGCGGATGGTGACATGGTCATGGGCACCAATGCCGTGGACCGGATAATGGGCCTGGCGGGCAATGACCTCTTGCAGTCGAATGTCGGCGACGACGTGCTGGATGGTGGCACCGGTGTCGATAACCTGATGGGTGGAGCCGGCAACGACACCTATATTGTAGACGACGCGGGTGATACGGTGACGGAAGCTGCCGACGAAGGAGTTGATACAGTACACAGTTCCGTGACCTATCGCTTGAGCGCGAACATGGAGAACTTAGCCCTCACTGGAGATATAAGCATCAATGGAGTGGGGAACGAACTCGCGAATATGATCAGAGGCAATAACACCGCCAATGTTTTGGATGGCGACTCCGGGGCGGACGTGTTGATCGGCGGAACTGGTGATGACACCTATCTCGTGGACAATGTCGAGGATTTGGTGACTGAACAGATGAAAGAAGGTCTAGACACCGTGCAAAGCGAGATCACCTATACGTTGGGCGCAAACGTCGAGAATCTCACACTCACCGGTATCGCCGCAATCACCGGCACTGGCAACAGCTTGGAGAATGTGCTCATCGGGAACAGCGCCGCGAATGTCCTCGCCGGTGGAGCTGGCAATGATACGTACATCGCGAGCGCCGGCGACACGATCGTCGAACAAGTGAACGAAGGCAGGGATACCGTCCTGACCGACGTGACTTCCACGCTGGGCGCAAACCTGGAAAATCTTACGCTCACTGGAAGCCTGGCGGTCGAGGGCACCGGAAATGAGTTGGACAATGTGCTCCTTGGGAACAATGTCGCAAACGTGTTGGACGGCCAAGTCGGAGCGGACACGATGGCCGGGGGTGCGGGCGATGACGTCTATGTAGTCGAGAACGGCAACGATACGGTCCTTGAAGCGCCTCATGAGGGTGCGGACACGGTTCACAGCTCCGTCACTTATACACTAGGTGCCAATATCGAGCATCTGACGCTCACCGGCACGGCGGCTAGTAATGGCGCCGGCAACGCGCTGAATAACGGTTTGATTGGAAACGGCGCGGCGAACGTGCTCACTGGCGGCGCCGGGGCAGATCATTTGGATGGCGGGTTGGGAGCCGATATGCTCATCGGCGGCACGGGTGACGATGCTTATGTCGTCGATCACGTCGGCGATCAGGTGACAGAAGCCGATAATGAAGGGGTCGACACTGTGGCCAGTCTGATCACCTACACCCTCAGGGCGAATGTCGAGAATCTCACCCTACAGGGCAACGGGGCGCTCAATGGCACGGGGAACGCGTTGAATAATATGTTGCTTGGCAATAGTGGAAACAATATGCTGACCGGCGGCGCGGGGGAAGATCGGCTCGACGGAGGACTGGGGCTCGATACGCTGATCGGCGGGACCGGAGACGACACCTATGTGGTGGACCAGATCGGTGATGTCGTTAACGAGGCCTTCAATGAAGGGCTCGATACGATGGAAAGCTCGATCACGTACACCCTGGGAGCGAACTCCGAAAATCTTATCCTGACGGGGAGTGCCACGATCAATGGGATCGGCAATACCCTGAATAACGTGCTTGGAGGGAACAGCGCTGCGAATGTGCTGGATGGTGGCGCTGGGCACGACACGTTGGATGGCGGCCACGGCGAGGATACGCTGACCGGAGGCAGCGGCGATGATACGCTCATCGGGGGGGCCGGCAACGATGGGCTGGACGGAGGGAGCGGAGCTGATGCACTTGTAGGCGGAATGGGGACGGATACCATCACAGGCGGCAGCGGCAATGATCTTTTGGACGGCGGCGACGGTAACGATATCCTTGATGCAGGCAGCGGGAATGACACACTCACTGGAGATGCGGGCAACGACAGGCTGACGGGAAGGAGCGGAAGCGACCTCTATCGCTTCGACCGAGGGTTTGGTCAGGACACGATTGCCGGCAGTGACTCCGGCAGCGATACGGCACTTTTCGGAATGAATCCCATTGATCTCGTCCTCAGCCGGCAGGCCAATGATCTGCGTATTGCCGCGTATGGCTCAAGCGATGCTGTCACGATTGAAAACTGGTACCTTGGCAACGCGAACCAGACGGAAGTTATTCAAGCCGGAAATGGCGAGCGCCTGCTCAACACTCAAGTGCAACAATTGGTTCAGGCGATTGCGTCCTTCAGCACCGACTCCGGCCTGACGTGGGAGCAGGCGATCGCTCAACGTCCGGAGGACGTTCAGATGATCCTTGCCGCGAATTGGCAGTAGAGATATGCCGATGTTGTTGATTGGCTCGAAACGAAATGTAACACAAAAGCCAGCGGCGTACCCGCGGAGCCTTTCACGCTGACATTTCACTTGCTACCAACTGAACCAGGACACCAGCTTGACAAACCGAAGGGTGCATCCTAGTATGATGCCCGGCGCGGCTCTGATCTTTTGGTCAGGGCTCTTTTTTTGCGAGGTCTCTATCTATGCTTTATCTATACAAGGTTAGCTTGAATGGCTAATTTAGTAGTCGTGGGAACTCAATGGGGAGACGAAGGCAAGGGCAAGATTGTTGACATCTTGGCTCGGGACTCCGATGTAGTTGTGCGTTTTCAAGGTGGATCCAATGCCGGTCATACCGTTGTGAATAACCGTGGCACCTTTGTATTTCATCTGATTCCCTCAGGCATCCTATACCGCGGCACTCTTTGCATGATCGGCAACGGTGTAGTCGTCGATCCAGGTGCACTTATTGAAGAGCTAGACCGCCTCCAAGCTAAAAATGTAAAAATTGGAAAAAACTTTGTCGTCAGTCAGCGAGCCCATGTGATCCTACCCTATCAT
>JBOHOS010000301.1:0-1577 GCA_050731295.1 Nitrospiraceae bacterium
CGGCATCAGCCGCCGTTTATCAGCCGGCCGTGGGTCATCAAAGAGGAAGGCCGGAGAGAACATCTCGGCCAGGCGCTGGATTGCAAAAAATGCGAGGGAGAGGGATGAAGACGGGAAAGCACAGGCCCCTGTTGTTATCCATGACCATGACTGTGTGGGGCGCCGCCGTCATGACCGGGTGTGGCAGCGTGGTCACGTTCACGGTCAATACTCCCTTCGACCTGCACGATACCAATGTCGGCGACCTTCAGTGCGTGGCCAACGCGGCGGCTGAATTATGCTCGTTACGCGCCGCCGTCGAGCAGGCCAACGCCTTTACTCCCGGCACGACCCATATCGTCATCAACGTGCCGAGCGATACGTATGAACTGAACGCTCAGCCGGAAAATCATCTGACTCTCAACTCGGATCGATTCGTCGAGATTCTCGCCGCCAACCCTGCCACCACCATCGTCCAACCCGCGACTGGGGTGAATACGAAAGTCTTTCACATTCTTGGCGGCCTGTTCCGGCTTTCCAACCTCACAATCCGCAACGGGGCCGCCGGCGCGGTCGGCGCTGACGATCGAGGCGGGGGCATCCTGATTGACGGCTCGGGATATAGCGGCGAGATTACGAACTGTATCATCGAAAATAACACTTCGGCGTTCCGTGGCGCGGGCCTCTATGCGGAAGGCGGAGCGGGCGCCAGTCTCTTAATCACCGACACGATTGTTCGCAACAACACGACCGGCCAGGGAGGTGGAGGGGGAGGAGGCGGGCTATATGTAGATGTTGGATTTCTAGGGCTGACCCGCGTGACCCTTTCTGGCAACAGCGGCGGCCGCGGAGCGGGAAGTTATCTGGCTTCTCAAGAAGTTGAGATTTGGGATTCTTCGATCATCCAAAATCAGGCCCAGAGCTTCGGCGGGGGCGTCTAGGTGAATGGAGGATCGCTATTCATCGGTCGAAGTACGATTAGCGGAAATACGGTAAAAGATCACGGAGGCGGTGTGTTCATCATTCAAGCGAATCTGACGTTGCGCGATGTGACCATTTACGACAATGGGGCGGACCCTGGGCCTGCAGGCGCGGGCGGTATAGAATGGACCGGCTTGGCCTCCTCCGTCACGATCACGGTCCGGAACAGCATTGTCGCGGGTAATCGACGCGGATCGCCGTTTACCGGCGAGGCCTCTGATTGCCATCCCGCGATCACGTCCAACGGCTCGAATTTCATCGGGTCAAATCTGAACTGCACGATTGAAAATCAAAACAACGATCAGATCGGCACCGGGGATGCCCCGCTCGATCCTCGCCTGGGGACGCTCGATTTCCACGGTGGTCCGACACAGAATCATGTGCCTCACACAATGAGCCCCGCCAGCCCGGTCATTGACGCCGGGTCGGGGTGTTTCAACGTGGATCAGAGGGGACGGACGCGACCACGGGATGGAAATGGCAATAACGTCTCACAGTGTGACATCGGCGCGGTGGAATGGCAGCCCGGCGTTGATCCGGGCAGAGGCGTCGAGGGCTCGGCGGGGCTTCGTGGAGCGGCCGACAAAGTTGATTAGCTCGGATGCAAGCGTCTATAC
>JBOHOS010000302.1:0-8264 GCA_050731295.1 Nitrospiraceae bacterium
CTTTGACCTCCTCCTTTCGCCGCCTGACTTCAGGCGGACACCGACAACGTTCGATGCTTCTCACGCTGCTCATTCCAATGACTAGGATGCGGCCCGATAGTGCACTTCCACCTCGCAGAGGTAATCCGTGAGCGACAATCGCTCGGCTGCGGTCATCTGTACGAATTGAATCCCGTGGATGCCGCCCTGTCCCCATTTTTCCGTGTGCACCACCGATCCCATGAACTGAAAGTGCCGCAACATCCCCCCGCCTACGGTGGACAGCCGGATCTGGACTCCCGTTCCCGGAGGAACAGCGACCGGTAGATTGATCGCCAGCCCCCCTTCGCTAATGTTGTTCAAATGCCCTAGCCCTAGCGGAATTCTCGCCGGATAAGAAAACACTTCGGCCCAATCCGTGACCGGAACGCGGTTCGACCGCTGGCACTTGGGCATTGTGTAATCGTCATCCCCCATACGGAAACTCAAACAACACCGCTGGTGAATAAAAGCAATGCAAATGCCAGTGTTTGGCCACAAAGAAATCGAAGAGGGTGTGAATACGACGCGAAGAAGATCAAGACCTTGCATCACTCGTGATCGGTATCCTCCATCCATGATGCTCAGCGGCATTGGGCCGGTATCATCAAATGCACCACCCGGGGGCTGCTTCTTGGTTATTTTCAACCAGGTGAAGATCTACAATCACCTTTCGAAGTGACTTCCGATTGGCCCCTCGCTATACTCCCTGCACGACGGTCATCCACCTGAATAGGAGCGTACGAATGGCAGAACTGACGGTGATTGCGAGAGCCAAAGCCAAACCCGGGCGAGAGGCGGACCTGGAACGGGCGATGCGGGCGGGCGTCAATCCGTCTCATCGAGAGCAGGGATGTTTGCGCTATACGGTTCATCGATCCATTGGAGATCCCGCGAGCTTCGTGACGGTGGAGCGTTGGGTCTCCAAGGAAGCCATGGACCAACACTTCGCAGCGCCCCACACTCAAGCGCTGCTCAAGCAGATTCCTGACCTGCTGGCCGAACCGCCCGATATTTCCGTCTTTGAACTCCTCGCGGAAGGCTCCTCCGACAAAGGCCGGCTGTGATGCCGTTCCGGCGTGCGCCTCTGCTGTGCCATCTCACGTGTTAAGGTAGACGATGAGCCCCAAAATACCCAGATATGCCCTCTATCCCGGCTGTGCTGCGAAAGGCGCGACGCCGGAGCTCTACCAATCCACGATGGCCATCATCGGGCGCCTCGGTATCGAGGTGGTGGAGTTGGCGGCGGCCTCCTGTTGCGGGGCCGGTGTGGTCGGGGAGGCTGATCCCGAGATCGCGCTGGCGCTGAATGCCCGAACGTTTTCACAGGCCGAACAACTCGGGCTGGATGTGATGACCATCTGCGGGACGTGCCAAGGAGTGATGGGAGCGGCCAACAAACGACTCAAGGAACCCGGCGTGCTCGATCGGGTCAATCGCGTGCTGGCGCAAGACGGCATCGCGTATCGCGGGACGGTTCAGGTCAAGCATCTGCTCTGGATCGTCGTTCGCGAGATCGGGATGAAGCGACTGGCGGAGCAGGTCCGGGTGCCGATGGCTGATTTCCGGATCGCGCCGTTCTACGGCTGTTATATCCTGCGTCCGTCCTGGGACGTGGGCTTCGATGATCCCGAGAACCCCAATTCGCTGGAAAAGGTGATTCAGGCCGTCGGGGGAGAACCGGTAGCGTATCCGGGACGGACCAAGTGCTGCGGATTTCCCATTATTCTGGAAAAGGAGGCGATTGCGGTGGCCATGGCCGGGAAGAACATGAAAGAGGCGAAGGATGAAGGCGCGGATTTCATGGTCACGCCGTGCCCCTTGTGCCACATGAGTTTGGATATTTACCAGGACCACGCCGGGCAGGCGGTCAATACGAAGTTAAATCTTCCCATCCTGCACCTGCCGCAGTTGCTCGGCCTGGCCATGGGCGTTCCTGCCAAAGATCTCGGTGTCTCGCGCCACCTGATTTCGGTGGATTCCATTGTGCGGGAAGTGGAGAAGCGGCGGTGATGACCAGCGATCAGCAGCGATCCTCAAGCTGATCCCCGCTGGCTGAATGTTGGGAGGGTTGAACAGATGAACGTCGTCAGTCTTTCGGATTGCCAGCAGTTTAGCGCCGAGAAGATGAAGAAGAACAATATCTTTCAGACGCCACGGCTCTTTTGTGATGTGTACTGCTTTGAGCCGGGGCAGGAGCAAAAAGGCCACGTCCATGGCGAACAGGACAAGGTCTATCTCGTGCTGGAAGGTCAGGGAACGTTTAAGGTTGGCGGTGAAGAACGCGTCCTGGGGCAGGGACAGGGAACCATGGCGCCTGCCGGTGAAGAGCACGGTGTGGTGAACCATACCAGCCACCGTCTAAAAGTATTGGTCTTTGTCGCGCCGAACCTCTAGCCGCACCGAAACCATACCCGAAGCCGAAGCTGTCGAGAGGCCTTGCACATCGCTATCGTTCCCGCCGCGCGTCGTCCAGCGGAATCATGACGCTGATTGCTCCGGCCAGGTCTCCGTCTGTTGCGCCTTCCTTTGGAAAACCGGAGACATCCAACTCGCCGGCCGGGGCGCCGTGACACATGAGGCAATCTCTGGTGTAGTAGATAGGGGTCAGCACGCGTAGCGTCTTGCCCTCATCAGTCACATTGCTGATCGTGACGGACTGGCCGGGCTGGGTTATTAAACGGCGGAGGACGGCTTCTTCGTACGGATCGGGCGCGTTCTTTGGATTGCGCGGCTGAAGCGTGGTCTGCTTGAGATGGACGTGCGAGGCGGCGGAAAACCGCTCGGCGGCCTGGCTGCCGAAGGTCGCCGGGATGAAATTTTTGTATCCCACCCCGCGTTGATTGATCACGGCTTGCGCATCGGCGACCACGGCCTTGCCGGCGCTCACCAGCGCGCGCAGGAGTTCGCCGGCCACCGGAGGCAGTCGGGCGGCGCTCAAGCGCGTGAGATCCACTCCCGTGCGGGTGCGGAACTCCTCCACCAATTGCCGCTCGAACACCTCCGGGGTGAATCCTTTGTGACCCTTGCGCCGATCATTGATCAATCCCTGATTTTGATCGATGACCTTCCGTCCGGAATCCAGCAACGCGGCGATCAACCGCGCCGTCTCCTCGGCTTCAAACAAGGTGGCGCCGGGCACGACCTGCGGCGAGAGCAGTATGAGCCCGGCCACTATTATGATCAGGATCCCGTGCACCGGATTCATCCATCCTCTTGCGTTTTCGCTTATCGTTCGATTGCCCACCGACAGTGTCCGAGATCATGCTGTTGCGGCATATTGTCTGCCGCAAATGACAAGCCTTCATTGGCCGCGCGCCGAGGATAGGCATAGTGATCCTCGAGCCATCGCCGTCGCATCTGAGCCAGCCGGCCCGACTCCTCCAGCCGAAACAGAACATCATTGACGAGCCATCGCAACCGATAGCTTTCCTCAGCCATCACAACCGTATAATTCGCGCGAGTCAACAAGAACGGCTTTCCATCCTCGAGAATCGGCAGTTTCCATTCCTTGCGGTCCCGGGTGGACATATACTCGAGGACGGGCAGTTTTTCGAGAATGACATCGATGGGGAGGTCGTCCGATTCGAAGGCCGCCGGAAGTGAGTCGCAGAGCACGATCTGATTCATGTTCAGGTTGGCTTCCGCGTATCGATGTGAACCGGCGCCGTCTTGGACCGCAATAATCAATCCCTCTAAGGCGGCTTTTTTCGCAGTGAGAAGATCGGCGCGTCCCACCTGGTCGTGCAGGCTCGCGCGAAGACTCTCCATTACTTCAGGCCGCCGCGTGATTACGCTGAGACCGCCATTATAAAAATACGGGATGGAATAGGCAAAGCCCGCACGCGTCGGCGATGGCACATAGGCGCTGACGGCGGACACGAACAGATCCACCTTTTGTTCACTGAGCTCGACGAAGAGATTCCTGAAATGCACGAGTTTGACGACGGAGGCCACCGGAGCCCCGCAGTGCTGCGACAGCGCGCCGACGATCTCCCGGACGATCTCCACATCCATGCCGGTGACCCGAAGACCGCGATCCGTAAAGATGGCCGGAAAGACGAACGGCCGAAGCGGTTCGGCCGCCATTCCGACCTGCACCACCTTGCGGGCGCAGATGGCCTCCAACTCGTCGGCTGCGATCGGACGAATCGCTTGAACCGCATCGACGAGAAGCCCGCATCCCTGGAGCGCCAGGCCAATCATGAGAAGCGATAGGCGCATCCGCCTGCAGGGTTTCAGAATCGGACCCCCGTTGTGAATAGCCATTGCTGCGTCTGCCCGGCCTCGCCCCGAAAGTCGATGCCGAATTGTATATATTGGAGCGCCATATCCACGGACAACCCTCGCGCGACGGGGAAACGCACCCCGACCTGTCCGCCGACCAGATGCCCCGGGGCATCATGGCCGGGACCCGGCAGGGTGGCTCCCGCCAGTAATCCCAGGTATGGCACGGCGCGATCTTCGAGCGGTCCAAAGAGGACGTGCCGGATCATACGGTTGATCGGTTTACCTTTCGGAAAATTAAGAAGATCGATGAAATTATTCCACCGCGGGTTGAGATAAAGCGAATGCTGGTCCGTCGTAAATGACCCCCCGTGATTGCTGTAGAACTGATAAATGGTCCGGGCTTCCAATTGGCCAAAGCGCAATGCCGTTAGACCGGCTTGAATGCCGATCACCCGATTGTCCGGCGCAAATGTTCGTTGACTGAACGCGACGTCGAAGTTGAACGGGCGGATGGGAAAGACAACAAGGGGCGTTTCCTGACCGAGGGCGAGGCGGGGAACCAATAGGCAGATCAATATCGCCACAATCCATTGACGGCCCTCCGCGATGGAAATGGTTCGACTCCATTTCCCCAGACGTGCGGTCACCGGCGTTCTCCGTTGTGCGCTCACTGATCAGCATGAAGGCAGGCGCCTGCCGGATGGCTTCCGCTGCCGCAGTGTCATTCGATAAAAAAAACGGCGGGCCGATTGTACAGGATCGGGCACGCCGGGAGAAGGTCGGAGAGACTGGTTATAATACGACCGGCCCAGTACTGCCGGACGCCGGGATGTCAAACTTTCATGGAGTCTGGGGCATCAGGGCTGCCGGCTTGGCATCCGGTGAGGCGACGAGTACGGCGATGGCTCCCCGGAGCGCCCCGGTTAGTGAAGGCGTGACCAGCGGATAGACGCCGGCAGACTCGGCAATCAGGTCAAAGGTTGCAGTGTTGCCTGAGCTGGCGATACCGCGAGACGGTGGAGCAGACCGGCTGAATCTGCTCCACCCCCGAATCTGCGCGTACCGGAAGGTGTTATGGCTTCGAGGTCGAGTGGTCATTCTTCCCGGGCTCAACAAATGGTAGAAGAGGGAGGCGCTTCGCGTCTGCGCTCACCTTGAGGATGGCAATAGCACCCCGTAACGCGTCGGTCAACGAATGTGTCACAATGGGATAAACTCCTTCTCCTTTTTCGACCACCATATCCATAATAGCCGCTCCCGCTGGACCGACTATGTGCGTCTGGACACCTCGAAGCCGGTTTGCCGGATTACCGCTCTCCCACACGTCTTCCCAAATTTCCGCAATGGGGTGAACTGCGGAAAAGTTATTGGGTCCGGAATTGACGAAATAGAACCGCACGCGCTCGCCGGGTTTGGCTTCGAGAAATTGACCGCCCGCCTGGCTATGGACGGGGTCGTAGCGGAACACCCCTCCGTTGAAGACCACATGCTCGTAGTTTCGATCGAACATCGCCTGGACGTCATCCGGGTCTTTGAACAATTCGCTTTGGACGAGGACGTACTCCCGGTCGGCCTTCGGCATCGACTTCGGATTTTTCGGATCGACAATGATAGCTCCGATCATTCCGCGCGCGACGTGCTGGATCATCGGCGATGCACCGCAATGATAGGCGAAGATGCCGGGGTGGGTTGCAACCCATGTGTACTGCAAGGACTCACCTGGATTGATCGCCCGATAATGCGTTAAGAAGTTGGCTTCCGCGGCGTGAAAGTCCATTGAGTGCGGGCGGCTGTTTGTGGAAGGATTGGTAAAGGTGAAATCAACCGAATCTCCTTCCCGCACACGGATCACCGGTCCTGGAAATTGGTTGTTGAATGTCCAGGCGCTATAGAGCCTGCCATTCCCGTCTACCACCACCTCGGTTTCCTCTGCTGTGAGGTCGACCTTCACCGTTTTGGCTTCGGTCACCACGGCCAGTATTGTTCCCAGTACGCATCCTGCTAGAACGAGCCCAAATCGTGCCCGCTGATGTCTCTTCGTCATACACACCCTCCAATTCATAGGAAGTGATTCTGCATTGGGCGCACTATACAAGATGCATGCCCATTACAACATGATGCTTATCATGTTTTGAAAATACTGAGCTCCTTAGCATCCGGTGATGGTGCAGAGGACAGTGCGATCAAACGACTGCGGGATATCTGAGCGTGAGAGGGTCGATTGGACCGGACTGGATTTTAGAGCAAATACAGCCGGCGTGTCAGAAGAAGCGCGTGATGCAGGAGCTAGGTTTCGGAAGAGGTAAGCGTTTTAAGACGGGGGAGGTCGTGAATGATCAGCCGTTTGGCCGTTCCAGAAACAAGTCGCGCTTTCTTCAATTGGCTCATGATCCTGATGGCGGTCTCGGAGGTGATCCCCGTCATATCCGCGAGATCCTGGCGTGTCAGACGGACGGTGAGATGAATGCCGTCGGCCTCTTTGACGCCGGCCCTCGTGGCTAGATCGACCAGAAGGGAGGCGATTCGTTGCTCGGCCCGATCCAGCGCCAGCACTTTCGCATGTTCCTGCGCTTCGTTGAGCCGTTTACCCAGGTACTTAATAATCTCCAGTGCGGAGTCGGGATGCCGTCGCAATAAATCGAAGTAGCATTTCTTGCTGAGGCGCAGGATGCGCGCGTCTCCCATGGACCGTGCGCATCCGGGATGAGGCGCGCCATCGAAGACGGCGGCTTCGCAGCAAAAGAGGTCACCCGGCATCAGGACCTTCAGTGTGACATCTTTGCCCTCCGCGGACGATTTGACGCATTTCACCGCCCCTTCCGTCAGGATGTAGAAATAGTCAGCCGGATCGCCTTCGCGGAAGATGTACTGATCTTTCCTGTACTGCGTTTCGACGACTTCGCACGCAATTCGCTGCCGGTCGCGTTCGCTCAGCGCACTAAAGAGGGGTATCGCCTTGAGGGGATCGGGTTTCTTCATACCGCCTGTGGGCTTTCAGCCATCATCGTATGCTGAGAGGTATGCTGAGACCTGACCGCTGATGGCTTCCTGCAACAAGGCCTTTTTCTGCATCCTACGACAGGACTCGTTTAGCCGTCTCGACGATGACGCGCGCGCCGATGCCATACCGATCGACCAGCTCGTCCGGCTTGCCGCTATGCGGGATTTCCCGAACCGCCAGCTTGTGCACCCGGATGCCCTCGCTGCCGACCGCGCCGAGCACCGCGTCACCCAGCCCGCCATGCTCGTAATGATCCTCGACCGTGAGAATCTTTCCGTGCGTCGCGCGCGCGCTGTCCAACAGCGTCGCACGGTCGATCGGCGCAATACTGTATAGATCGACGACACGGACGGAGATGCCGGCCGCTTTGAGTTGATCGTGGGCTTTCAAAGCCTCAAAGAGCGTGACACCGGCCGCGACGATGGTCAACCGGTCCGAGTCGCTTTTCCGCACAACTTTGGAGCCGCCGATCGGGAAAGCTTCGTCACTCCCGTAGAGAATGGGCGATTTGGGTCGGCCGGTTCTCATATAGACCGGACCACGATGAGCCGCCGCGGCTTCGACCAGGCGGTGCGTGCAGACGGCATCCGACGGGTAGAGCACGACCATGCCGGGTTGCGCCGCCATCATTGCGAGATCCTCGAGCCCCATCTGCGAGGGACCATCCTCTCCGATGCTCACGCCGGCATGCGAGCCCATGAGCTTGATATTCGAGTGGCTAATGGCCGCCATGCGGATGAAGTCGTAGGCCCTCGTGAGAAAGCAGGCGAACGTAGCCGCAAAGGGAATTTTGCCGGACGCGGCCAACCCGACGGCCGCCCCGATCATATTCTGCTCGGCGATGAAGTTCTCCAAGAACCGATCCGGAAACTGCTTGGCGAACTTGTCCGTGAAGGTAGAGTTCTTCACATCCGCGTCGAGCGCGACGACCAACGGATTGGCTTCTCCCAGCATGGCCAGCGCTGTCCCGAAGGCTTCACGTGTCGCAACCGAATCGGTTGGCTTATAGGCCGGC
>JBOHOS010000303.1:0-6239 GCA_050731295.1 Nitrospiraceae bacterium
GCTTAAGGTCGAAAAGGTCAATTACGAAGATCCCGAAGTGTCTCGTGACAAGATTCTCTTCGATAACCTGACGCCGCTCTATCCGGAGGAGCGGCTAGTCCTTGAGTTTGACCGGGAAGAGTATTGCACCCGCGTGATGGATCTCACGACGCCGATCGGCAAAGGCCAGCGTGGGTTAATCGTCGCGGCTCCCCGAACCGGGAAAACGATGTTGTTGCAGGCCATCGCTCGGGCGATTCTTAAAAACCACAAGGAAGTGACCTTGATCGTGCTGCTTATCGACGAACGGCCGGAAGAAGTCACCGACTGGCAGCGGCAGGTGAAGGCCGAAGTCATCAGCTCCACTTTCGATGAGCCGGCCCAGCGTCACGCTCAGGTGGCAGAGATGGTGCTCGAAAAGGCCAAGCGACTGGTCGAACATAAGAAAGATGTGGTCGTACTGCTGGACAGTATTACTCGCTTGGCGCGCGCCTATAATACGATTGCGCCGCCGAGCGGAAAGGTGCTGTCCGGCGGTCTGGATTCGAATGCGCTCCAACGTCCAAAGCGATTCTTCGGCGCCGCCCGCAATATCGAAAACGGAGGAAGCCTAACCATCATGGCTACCGCCTTGGTGGATACGGGCAGCCGCATGGATGATGTCATTTTTGAAGAGTTCAAGGGGACCGGCAACATGGAAGTCCACCTCGACCGGCGATTGGCCGACAAACGCATTTTCCCGGCTATCGACATCAGCCAGTCGGGTACGCGGAAGGAAGAGCTTTTGGTCGATCGTGACCGATTGAACAAGATGTGGATTCTCAGGAAAGTGCTCAGCCCGCTCGGCACGATGGAAGCCATGGAATTCTTGATGGATAAGATCGGTGGTACAAAGACCAACCAAGAATTCCTGCAATCGATGAATCGGTAGGCCCGTTGATTACTTTCTCAGCGTATGATCAAGGCCACACCTGCCCTCGACAGAAACGGCAAAGGAGATTGCGTATGAAAAAAGGAATTCATCCGGCTTACAAAGAGGCCCTGGTCCACTGCGCCTGTGGCGCCACGTTCCGAACGCGGTCCACGGCCGGCAATCTCAACGTGGACATCTGTTCGAATTGTCATCCATTCTTCACCGGAACACAAAAGATCGTCGATACGGAAGGGCGGGTGGAGCGGTTCAAGAAGAAATATGCGAAGAAATAATCACCCAAGCTGGTCAACCAAGAGATCCTGTCTCACCGCGAGGCAGGGTTTTTTGTTTTGACCGAGAGCGTCATGGTGAATACCTCGACCGCTGAACCGAAAGACCTCCCGTTGCTTGTGAAATGGGAGCAGGTGGCGACACGATATGAAGAGCTGAATCATCAGCTCACCGACCCGTCCGTCCTCAGCCAACCGGCTCTGATTCATAAGCTCAACAAAGAACGCACTGAGATCGAACCCGTCGCCCAGCTTTATGTGACCTATCATGAGCTGCTCAAGCAAATCACGGAGACCGACCAATTGCTGAGTGATCCCAGCGTCGGATCGGATTTGCAGGGGCTCGCCGCGGAAGAAGCCCGCCACCTGCATGAGCGCAGACGGGACATGGAGCGGACAGCCCTCGATCTCCTTGAGCCGAAGGACCCGCGCGACGAAAAAAATACGTTCGTCGAGGTTCGCGCCGGAACGGGAGGGGATGAAGCGGGGCTTTTTGCCGGCGACCTTTTCCGCATGTACGCCAAATATGCCGAGAAGAAACGGCTGCGTGTGGAGGTCGTCGAATCCCATGAGACGGGGATCGGCGGGTATAAGGATGTGGTCATGCTGGTCGAGGGCAAAGGCGCGTACGGGTATTTTAAATACGAAAGCGGCGTTCACCGGGTTCAACGGGTTCCCACGACCGAAGCCAGCGGGCGCATCCATACCTCAACCGCGACGGTGGCGGTGATGCCTGAAGTGGAAGAAGTCGATGTCCATATCGATCCCAAAGACCTCAGGATCGATACCTTCTGCTCCTCCGGCGCCGGCGGACAGAGCGTGAACACGACCTATTCGGCGGTCCGGATTACCCATATTCCGACCGGTGTCGTGGTGAGCTGCCAAGACGAGCGGTCGCAGCTCAAGAACCGAACCAAGGCGATGCGTACGCTCCGGGCGCGAATTATGGAAGCTGAGCGAGAAAAACAGGATGCGGAGATTGCGCAAAACCGAAAATCCCAGGTGGGAACCGGCGACCGGAGTGAAAAAATCCGAACCTATAACTTTCCGCAAAATCGAGTCACCGATCACCGGATCGGACTGACCTTGCACAAACTCGACCACGTGCTTGGCGGAGACCTGGATGAAATGATCGAAGGTCTGCGGGCTGCTCAATCACACGCCGGCGCGCCGGAGTCGTAACGAACGGATGAGTCCGATGACTGCCATGCCAATTCAGCCGGACGTACGGCCGGAGACGATGTCCCGGTTGATTCGGGAAGGCGTGCGTCTCTTGTCCGACGCCGGTGTGGAGAATGCGGAGAATGAAGCGGCCTGGCTTGTTGAATTCACCTTCGGCGCGAGTCGTTTGGAGTTGCACGTCGACGCGCAGCGCGTCGTATCGTCGTCCGACCGCCTCCGGGCGATGGCGCTTCTGCAGCGCCGAGCCGCGCGCGAGCCGCTTCAATATATTCTGGGGACGCAAGAATTTTGCGGCCTCGATGTTGAAGTGGGACCTCAGGTCCTCATTCCTCGGCCGGAAACGGAATTATTGGTGGAGGAGGTCGTGCGCAGATTTGCCGCGCATTCGTCGCCGCTGATTGCCGACGTGGGCACAGGGTCGGGGTGTATCGCGGTCGCTCTGGCCAAGCATTTGCCCCACGCGCGGCTGTACGCCGTCGATCTTTCGGAACCGGCGCTGGAGCTAGCCCAACGAAATGCCATGAGGCATGCAGTCCATGATCGAATGACCTTTCTTCAAGGGAATTTCTTGGAGCCACTCGAGAGATTGGGGTTAAGAGGCCGGCTGGCGGCAGTCGTTTCCAACCCTCCCTACATTCCCGACGGCGATTTTCCCGCTCTTCCTCCGGAGGTTCGCGACTATGAGCCGGGACTGGCTCTTTCCGGTGGGCCGGATGGCCTGACAACCTATCGGACACTTCTTTATGACGCGCTTGAATACGTGGCTCCGGGAGGAGTGGTGATTCTTGAGATGGGGCACGGCCAGGCTGAGCACGTCCGCAGGATCGCGCTGGAACAGAACGGTTATGGCGCGATTCGCGTGTTGAGGGATCATGCCGGCATTGAGCGAGTGATCGGGCTCGAAAAGAGCACGGGAGGCATGCATGAATTTTGACGGCGAGTTGCTCAAAATTCTATCGATCATCGCTGCGCGCGGGACCTGATGGATCGGATCGTCATCACGGGCGGACATGCTCTTCGGGGAACGGTCAGGATCAGCGGCGCCAAAAACGCGGCCCTGCCCATTCTCGCCTCCACCATTCTAGGAGGAGATTGTGTGATCACCAATGTGCCGCGCGTGGTGGACGTCGTGACCATGTGCAAGTTGTTGGGTATGCTCGGGGCGTCGGTGAGCTTTGAGGGGAGCCGCGTTGCCGTCAGCGCACACGCCGTTCATTCGACGGAGGCTCCCTACGACCTTGTGCGGACGATGCGCGCATCGGTGCTCGTATTAGGGCCATTGTTGGCGCGCTATGGTGAAGCGACGGTCTCGCTTCCGGGCGGATGCGCGATCGGAACCAGGCCCGTGGATCTGCATCTGGCCGGACTGGCAAAGCTTGGCGCGGAAGTCAGCGTCGAGCGAGGATATATCAAAGCCAAAGCCGGTCGTCTGCAGGGGACCCGCCTGTATCTGGACGTGCCGACGGTGACAGGTACCGAGAATTTAATGATGGCGGCCTGCCTGGCGGACGGGACGACTGTGATCGAGAATGCGGCCAGGGAGCCTGAGATTGTGGATCTCGCGGACTGCTTGGTGAAGCGTGGCGCTCGAATTACCGGCGCCGGCTCGGATCTGATTACGGTTGAGGGAGTGAGGGAGATTCGGGGCGCGGATCATGAGGTGATTCCTGATCGCATTGAAGCCGGAACGTATCTCGCAGCGGCAGCGATGACCGGCGGAGATGTCTGCGTCGATCACTGCCAACCCACGCAGTTGGAAGCGGTGATCATGAAATTGCGCGAAACCGGCGCAGAGATTACGGAAGGCAAGGAGATGGTCCGTCTGAAAGTTTCACATCGACTGAAGGGAGTCGATGTGAAGACCTTCACCTATCCCGGCTTTCCGACCGATATGCAGGCGCAGATGATGGCGCTCCTGTGCGTCGCACAGGGAACCAGCGTCATCACGGAGACGATTTTCGAAAGCCGATTCATCCATGTCCCTGAACTCTGCCGCATGGGGGCCGATATCAAAGTGGACGGCAACCATGCAGTTGTCAATGGGACGGCCTCGCTGACGGGCGCGCCGGTCATGGCCTCCGATCTTCGAGCCAGCGCCGGCTTGATTCTCGCCGGATTGGCGGCGGAAGGGCAGACGGACATCTCACGGGTCTATCACCTGGATCGCGGGTATGAGCGAATCGAAGACAAGCTGGGCGATCTCGGCGCGGTGGTCCGTCGCGTGGCGTCGAATTCCGGTAAGACGGTGAGCGCGTAACCATGGTGACGATCGCCTTATCAAAAGGAAAGCTGCTCGGTCCCACTTTGGCGCTGTTTCGAAAGGCCGGCCTGGCAAACGGCGATCTGTCGGAAGAAAGTCGCCGCTTGGTCTTCCCTTGCTTCCAGACTGATACGACTCTGCTGATTGTGCGGGCCAGTGATGTGCCGACCTATGTGGAATACGGGGCCGCCGACATCGGCGTGGTCGGGAAAGACCTGCTCTTGGAGCAGGATCGGGACGTCTATGAACCCTTGGATCTGAAATTCGGCGCCTGCCGGATTGCGGTCGCCGCGCTTCGAGGACAAGAACTTCGTGACCGGTTATCCTCCAAGATTCGTGTCGCCACGAAATATCCCAACATAACCGAGCGGTACTTCAACCAAAAAGGCATTCCGGTCGAAATTATTAAGCTGTATGGGTCGATCGAGCTGGCCCCCCTGGTAGGCTTGGCCGATCGAATCGTCGACTTAGTGTCCAGCGGCCGGACGCTCAAGGCGCATAATCTCGTTGAGGTGGAGCTGATCGCCGAATCGACGGCGCGCCTGATCGTCAATCGGGCCAGTCTCAAAATGAAGCACGGGAGCATCACCAACTTGATCGAGAAGCTGAAACGCTACAGTGTCCCACGCGACCGGGCGCATCGGAAGAGATCAGAAACGGTAGGAGAGCAATCATGAAGGTGGTCTTGAGCAAGGATCGATCTTTCAAGGCCGCCGTCGGGCGCGTCGTCTCGCGGGCTCACGTCAACATCGGGCCGGTGGAGGCGGTGGTGAAGTCTATTCTCAAGGGCGTCGAACGGGGAGGCGATCAGGCCATCCTTCGCTATACGAAGAAGTTTGATCGCCTCACGCTCACCTTGCCCCAGCTCCGTGTCAGTCCTCAACAGGTCAAGGAAGCGTATTATCACATTCGGAAGGAAGAAGGAGACGCCCTGCGATTTGCCGCACAGCGTATCATGGCTTTTCATGAACGGCAGCGGCCCAAAACCTGGATGTATCAGGACGGTGGCGCGACGTTGGGTCAGATGATCCTTCCCCTCGATGCCGTCGGGCTGTATGTGCCTGGGGGAAAGGCCGTCTATCCCTCTTCTCTTCTAATGAGCGCGATCCCTGCCAAGGTGGCCGGGGTGAAACGGGTGATCATGTGCACGCCCGCGCAAAAAAACGGCATCAGCCCGTATCTGCTGGTCGCCGCCGATATTGCCGGGATCGATGAGGTGTACCGGATCGGCGGGGTCCAGGCGATTGCGGGGATGGCCTATGGGACTCAGACCATCGCCCGCGTGGACAAGATCGTCGGTCCTGGAAATATCTACGTCGCGACGGCGAAGCGGTTGATGTACGGGACGGTGGGTATCGATATGATGGCTGGCCCCAGCGAGTTACTGGTGGTAGCCGATGAGGCGGCGAACCCGAGCCACGTCGCGGCCGATCTTCTGTGTGAAGCGGAGCACGACGAAGACGCCAAGGTGTACCTGATCACGACCTCCCTGCGTGTGGCTCAGCAGGTCTCACGCCGCATACAGGAACAAGCGGCAACATTGAGCCGGCAAAAAATCACGACGAAGTCGATCGCCCGCCATGCGATCGCGTTTGTCGTCGCGAGTCTCGAAGAA
>JBOHOS010000304.1:0-3452 GCA_050731295.1 Nitrospiraceae bacterium
CGCCTGATGTGCATTGAAGATCTGGAAGCCGCTCATAACGAGAATCGGGAGACAGATGACATTGAGCCAGTGAGCTAGACGGACCGGCAGCGCATGCCGGTAGACCTTTTGAACAGCGGAAACCGAAACATCGGCGCCCTCGTCCAGAGCAGGAACCATGACCTCGATGGTATCCATTGCCGGTGGATCCATCGTAACGGTATTCCCCGTCGGCAACTCGGCTGGTTCCAGATTCTGATTCTGTGCTGAGTCATGATCTGCAGGAGTAGCGTTCTGCATCTAATCCTCCGGGACTAAATTCACAAACACTTTAATGGCACCCTTGGCCTGGGTCAGCAGGCTCATCATCTCTTGGTAGTTGCCGAGTCCATCAACCGGGTGGGTCAGCAGCTTCGAAAGCCAACCGGGAAATTCCAATTCGGCGCGAGAGAGATCGTAGACTCCCGCCTCGAAATAGTCCCGATTGGCGTTGACCGTGCCCACCATGATCTTGTTCCCTAACACAAAGCCAAGATTGATCATGTCGGCAGGGACAGGGATGTTTCGGCCGCCGCCGGTCACGCTGGAGAGGATCAACACCCCGTTTTTTCCGAGATGCTCCATCGCTTCAAACACAATGGGAGCAAAGCCGGTGGCTTCAAATATGAGGTCGAAGGGACCATAGACCTCCGCCGCCTCACGCAAGCCCATCTCTTTCGTCGAAATGTACCGAACCCCGATCTCCCCAAGCAGGTCGGAGTTTCGATAGGGCGCCGGCGCCAGACCGAAACTTGTGACCTCCAACCCCCGCATGCGAAGCGAGACTGCCGCGAGGAGTCCGATCGTTCCCGCACCCAACACCGCTGCTTGCTTCGGCCGCCAGATCTTCAGGCGGCGCTGTGCTTCATACGCCTGAATGATGCCCTTTTCAATCACAGACGTCGGTTCCAGCAGAACACCGACATGACGCAAGCCTTGCGGCACTTTCACGACGTAGTCGGGATGCTCCACGAAATATTCCGTGAGATAGCCATGCCGCAGATTGATGCCGCGTTCGTAGTAGACCGTCTCGGTCGTCATGTCATACTGGCCGATCTGGTCGTAGAAGCTCTGCCCGGGCCTTCGAACCGTCGGCACCACATAATCACCGACTTTGAATTCCGTGACCGCCTTGCCTATCTCGACGACCCGCCCGAAACATTCATGCCCGATAACGAGAAAATCATAGCCCGGAGGGGCCTGCCCGTATTCAGCCGCGTTGATTTCTTTGTCCGTCCCATCGACGCCGACGAGCAAGACTTGAACCAGCACGCCCCGCCCATGGGGAATTTCATCAATGGAGGGACGCGGGAGGTCAGCAAGGTGCAGTGAGTCGGCTTTTCCCGGTATGACGGCGACGGCTTTCATAGTGACCTCTTTTGTAACCACTCAGGGTGGTGGCAACGATACGATAGATAACGGTAAGTCTTATGAAGTGAGGGATCGTTACAGGGGTATTTCACCGAGGCTAGGACGCTCGCCGCATCTCAATATTCCCACAGTTCGGGCAGCCGTAGACGTCGTGGAGGATGCCATCCAGATCGGCTTCCACCGCCCTTGGCTCATTGACCAAGGCGACCAGATCCAGCTTCTCCGCGTGGCGGTTCATTGGGGTTCCACATTTAGGACACGTCATCGTACTGGTTCCCCATGCACAAGTGGGATGAGACGATGGTGCGCGCCATTAGCCAATGGCCACATTGTCTCGCCCATAGCGCAACACTGTTGCCATCCAGACCAGCTCATTCAGGAACTTCTCGGTACGCCTGACAAAGGCCTGATCCAGCAGTCTTCCGCCGGTATCGAAGACGTGCTGCACCGTGGAAAAGTTTCCATCCCAAAAGATCGTGACCAGCCCGAGCTCTCTCATCACAGGGAGAAGATTTTGAATAACCCGGCTTCCCCCGAACCCGCCGGCCGAAACGCCGCAAATGCCGACCGCCTTATGGATGTATTCTTTTAGGTTCGTGTCTAAGACATGCTTCAGGAGCCCGGGGTACCCATGATTGTACTCCGGCACGACCAGCACGAGCGCATCGGCACGCATCATCGTCTGAGAAAATTGCGCGTCCTTGATGGCTTCGCCGGCATCTGTGGTCGGGATAGGAATCGTGCGGATGTCGATCAACTCCGTCTGAATTCCATCCCGCTTACAAACCTGCTCCAGCATAAAGCGAGCCACATGCTCGCTCATGCGGCCTTGTCGTAGGGTGCCCAAGAGAATAGGAATAAAGAGAGGTCGTACCGTCATGATGCGTCAGCGGGCGATTCGCCGCCTTTCTCTCAGTAGAGACGTTTCTACCCTGTTAGTTTTAATGCCATGGGACTTGCCGGTCCACTCACAGCCATAGCCACGTCTTTAGCATGGACTCTCCGCAGCGGAGCAAGGCGGAGCAGCAGTAATAGCCGCCCCGCCGTGTCTTCAGCCACCCGCATTGGTCACTCGCAGATCTAAGCGTTCATGATCCCATCGGGATGCCGATCACCAACGGTCGCGTTGCACCCCGTCCCAGGCTTCACCCATCGTCCATATGGCCGCGCCGAGCAGGCCGAGGTCTTTCAGCAGGAACTGTCCTGGGGCTACCGAGAGAGCCGGGAATCCGCCCAAGCTGGCTTCCCACACAGGCGGTGTCGAAAGCATGAAGCTCAAGGTCCCGAGAAACAGAATGGCGGCCAGGCCGCTCCCGATTGCCGACACAAACGCCGAGATGGGACGCGCGGCGATCAGCACGGCGATGGCGACTTCCAAGACACCCAGCCAGTTGGAAAACGCCTGCACGCTGAAGATCTGATAGAGCCAGCTCATCAACGGGCTGTTCGCTACCAATGGCTGGATGGCATTCGCCTCATAGGCGGTAAATTTCATGGCTCCAATCCACGCAAAGATCGCGACGAGCCCATAGCGCGTGATGATCACCCCCAGGGCTTGCAGGGAATCGCTGATGGACACGCGATGGGACATGGTGACAGTTGCGGTTGTCATGGCAGCATCCTCCTTAAATGATGTGTTTTCTATTTGCGCCGGCTGCATCAACCGGCTCTGCTGTATAGTCAGGAGAATTAAAGAATCGTTACAGGAGGGTCGAACTACTCCTCAACGAGTTGGATGGCGTGACCGTCCGGGTCTTGAACGAGGATGGCTTTCTTAAATCCAATCCGTCCGTCGGTAGTAGCGACGACGCCAGGTGAGATAAATGAAGACGGCCCTTTTCGTACGTATTGCGTGGCCTTCTCCGCATTCGGCGTGACAAGCCGAGTCTGCCAATGCAACACGTCGTTCGGCCGAGCATCCGGCGGCCTGGGCCGTCCATCCCTCGGCGCCACATATTCCAGGAACTCGATGCCCGGCCCGGCGGCCGCCTGCAGTGATGTGATGCGCAGTCGCGCGCCGAACACATTATTCAAATGCTCCTGCTCGGTGCCGTAATTTTCGC
>JBOHOS010000305.1:0-1198 GCA_050731295.1 Nitrospiraceae bacterium
GTACGACGCACAGGCGGAGGAGATGGAGCGGCTGATCCGTCAAGATCAATACTAAGGAAGAAGCGCTGGTGGAAGACCGGGCGGCAATGGCGCAGGCCCGGCATGCCGCCGGCTGCAAAACAGGGCCGCGCGGAAGAAAGGGAGAACCATCATGAATCTGGCGAACGACTGCTCGCAAGAGACTGCGTCGGAAGCCGGCATTGTGTGGGACCTGCGGTTGTACGTGGCGGGGCAGACTCCCAAGTCTCTTGCCGCGTTCGCTAACCTGCGAACGTTCTGCGAAAGCTATCTGAAGGGACAATATCGAATCGAGGTCATCGATCTTTTGGGTGAGCCTGACCGAGCTCAGGCGGACCAGATCATGGCGATCCCGACCCTGGTCAGAAAGTTGCCTGAACCTATTCGAAAAATCATTGGCGATCTGTCCAATACCGACCGAGTGCTTGTCGGCCTTGACATCCGTGCCCGCAACACCTCCGAGCCGAGGCCGTTATGAAAAAAACCCAAAACCTCAGACGAGCCGGAAGCGCCGCCAAGCGCAGCGCCACTGCCGAATTTGAAGAGGCTTTGCACGATCCGGGAGTACGACAGTATCTGCTGAAGCTCTACATTACCGGTGCGACGACGAGATCAATGCGCGCGATCGAAAACATCAAGGCGGTCTGCGAAGAGCATCTCAGAGACGGCTACAAGCTTGAAATCGTGGATTTGTATGAGCATCCGCAGTTCGCTCAAGAGAATCAGATTATTGCCGCGCCGACGCTCGTGAAAGAACGCCCGCTGCCCGTCAGGAAGTTCATCGGCGACCTCTCAAATACGGAGCGCATTCTGTCCGGAATCGGCACAGGAAATAGGCCCTCAGGCATAGGCGGCCGATAGTCGCAATGAAGAATACCGCACGTGAAATTGAGCTGGAGGTGGAAAACCTGCGCGCTCGGCTCATTGAGGCTGAAGAGACCTTACAGGCAATTCAGGATGGGGCCGTCGATGCGCTGGTGGTCTCGGGACAGGATGGTCCCCGGGTCTATACCCTGCAGGGGGCGGATCACCCCTATCGGATCATGGTCGAAGAGATGAACGAAGGCGCCGTCACCACCACTGCCGACGGCGTCATTCTCTACAGCAACCACCGCCTCGCAGAGCTGAGCGGTATTGCGGTCAAGCAGCTCCTTGGAACCTCCATCCGGGCTTTGGTTTC
>JBOHOS010000306.1:0-1622 GCA_050731295.1 Nitrospiraceae bacterium
ACTGACACCTTTTCCTGACTGACACCTTTTCCTGACTGACACCTTTTCCTGACACCTTTTATCCGCCTGACTGACACCTTTTCTCCGCCTGACACCTTTTCTCCGCGGTCGCGCCGCCGACCTTTTCACTTTTCCTTGAAATGTCCTCTTAAATCATTTCCTGCGCAATATCTCCAACTAGTTTGGCGCTTACTGGAGCAAAGCGCTGAATTCACCAAACGATTCGAGCGCATCGTCTAAGAGTCCACGCGTGTTGAGAGCAACAAAGGTAGCGCACGAGCGCGCTTGGCAATTTATAGAACGGCTCGGATTGAACTCTATGTCACTAAATCCAGCGAAGTAGAGTATTTCGGTTAGCGAGTCTCTGTCACGGAAAAGAGCATTCAGATACAACCAGTCGTAGAATGCGGTCTTCGGCCATATCGAATATCGTTCACCTTCATACTCAAATCCAATCAAGCGTCCGCACTCTTTGAGTCGTGGATCTCTTCTTGCATCGCGGCTGCCCTTCGTGCTCAAGTCCTTGAAAGGCCCCCCTCGCTCAAAAACCTTGCTGGCTTGAAAGGCGCTCTCAATGCTAATTTCCCTTCCATCAAATATGATCATGAGATTGAAAGCGCTCAGCCTTCGGCCGATCTCTTTCTCTGATTTGCTTGAAATCTCAAGTATTGGTTCAAGCCCTCTCAGCGATGCAGCTTTATGAAGCGCTGCGATGTTTTTCTTCTTCTGCGACGGAGCCATGCCCGGATTCCATGTAAAGGAAATCGGCATCTCCCGTACGAGCCGTGGCCCAGTCTCGACGGGGACAAAAATAGGACGCTCCGCCATTCTAGAAATTTCTGATGTATTGAACAGGAACGCTATCTGGAACGAGGATCTCGCACCGCCGCGCGGCCAACAGACGTTCCTTTACCACTGAATCTTGCCAATCTGTCCGGCGATACATAACTTCAAGATCCAAGCGGTCTAGCATCTCCCCCGCGGGACCGGGGCAAACGCCGGCCTGATTGGCGACGTCATCGGTAATCATGACGCCGGGCAACGCAAGCACCTCAGGCGTAATCCAAAGGTACCTCACGTCTACAATCCGCCCGTCCTGTCTAGCACAATACTCCATCGGGTGCCCCTTCATGAAGCATAGGTGCACGTAAGCATCCATACCGGAGTTTTGATCCGCATCCCGGCTCCACGCATTGCCGCCTGGTGCGACAGGCCGCACGCCTAGCTTTACTAGCTGCTGCACGGAGAGGAGTCCATGCTGGCGAATAGACGGGAGATTCCTCGTGTCAGTAAAGTGAAACAATACTCTCTGCTGTGTGCTATTTCTCACGAGCCGCAAGAAGGTTTCCAGGTCCATCTCCGAGAATCCCAAGCCTGTGCGCGGATATCTCCGGATGGTTGCTCGACCTGGGTGTTTCAAGCCTTCCGGTTGAATTCATTCGGTCGGCCCTGGGTGCGGGTAGTGCTGCCGCGGGCCCTTTCGGTCGCGTTTCCGCGCTCAGGGGAGGAAAAGGCGTCAGGGGGAGGGAAAAGGTGTCAGCGACTGTCTTGAGAGGTCAAGCTGATTGCGGTGCGCGCCATGGCGTACAGTCTCTGAGGATGGCGTTGAGGATGACCACGAG
>JBOHOS010000307.1:0-1522 GCA_050731295.1 Nitrospiraceae bacterium
AGATTGCGGCTCCTGTAAAAATTGTGGAGCTCAAGACAGCGATGAATTGGAGCATGTCTATCATCAGTACATAGGCCGACGTTTTAGAATGTGAGGAGAGGGGGCGGGAGACTTTATTGCCCAATGAGCTGTCGAGAAAAGCTCCCGACCCCTTTGTTTTGCATCTTCGGCACGTTCCAAGCGATAGCGTCTCAGATGTGATATTGCAAGACGTGACCCCTCTCCTTTGCCTTACAAGCCGAAGATGGGGCGCCCCTTTCTGTGGTTCATCGAATATCCCCAAAAGCTAGCTAGAAGCTAACAGCTAGCACTGATACTGTCTCTCGTGATTGAGCAGCCAACGCTTGCGCTCCAGTCCTCCGCCGTAGCCGGTGAGCGACCCGTTGGCTCCTATCACGCGATGACAGGGCACGACGACGCCAATCGGATTGGCTCCATTGGCAAGTCCTACGGCGCGCACGGCCGCCGGGTTTCCTAGTCGAAGAGCGAGTTCGCCGTAGCTGATTGTCTGTCCTGCGGGGATGAAGCGCAACGCCTGCCAGACGCTCCTCTGGAATGCGGTTCCTTCCGTGGCTACGGGGAGAGAATCAATAGCGTGAATATCTCCGTCGAAGTACGCTGCAATTGCCGAGGCGAGACCGGATGGGGTTTGGGCCGGTGTCAGCGTGTAGTTATCTTCTCGGTAATGACGCGCGAGCAGACGGTGCATGCGTTCGTCGTAGTGTGTCCAATCTGTTGCTCGCAGGCGACCTTCTTCATCGCAGATCAAAACCAGCTCTCCAATCGGTGTCGCGAGCTTATCTGTAAGGAGGCGAAGCGTATTAGGCATGACAAGCCTCTGTTGGTTTGTGGAGTTTGCTGCTATCGGCGGTCCATAAATACTGTGCGGCATAGGCGCGCCATGGTCGCCATGCCTCCGCACGCCGGATGAGTTGTGGAGGGGTGGGCAACACTCCGTTGGGTCAAGCTGTTCCATACGCTCTACTATGCCCTATCCGGCGGCCAAATTCTGGCCAATTTCGGACGTTACCATGATAGGAGGATAGATGCTGCATTTGATCCTCTCAAGCACATCCGATATGAGCCGTTGGTGACAAGTCCGCGAAAGTCTGGCTACTGATAAAGGTCAATTCAATACTCGAAAACGACGTTATAGAGAGCCGGGACCATTTCAACACCCAACTGCTCCAACTTGGGTTGGCTGCGGTCGGGTGGAGTAGGGCTGGATCGAATCAGTCTTGGAAATATGGGCGACTGTCACGGAGTTGGCGACGGCGTCCAGGAACTGCGGACGGCCCAGGCTACCGCGTGTATTTCGGCCGGCTCGGCTCGACCATCGTCCTGCTGCTGTGCGGCGACGACAAGAGCACGCAGACGAAGGATATCGATCTCGCAAAACAATATTGGAACGACTATCGGAGGCGTCCATGAAAAAGAGCCAGGCTCATCAGGCCGATTTGATCAAGAGCCTGCGCGATCCCCGCGAAGCCGAAGACTAGTCAATGCGGCGCTGGAAGAAGAT
>JBOHOS010000308.1:0-19855 GCA_050731295.1 Nitrospiraceae bacterium
GTATCGAGCAGAGTTTCACCTGGTTCCGTATCCATCGACAGATCGGAGACGTGCATGAACGCAGCCTTATCCAGGCCGATATCGACGAAAGTGGCCTGCATGCCCGGCAACACCTTGACCACCTTACCTTTATAAATATTGCCGACAAAATCCTTGTGTTTCGCTCGGTCGACGTACAGTTCCGTCACGACGTTGTTGTCCAACACCGCGACCCGGGTTTCTTCCCGAGTCACATTGATCGCGATTTCTCGCCCCATATAATCTCCCCGCGATAGGTGCGGTCTGGGATGGCCGAATCATGCGGCGAATGAGAGGACTATTCATACCACTCTCTCCGTCCGGTTCAACCTTCCGCAGGCCGACACAGACCGCTTGTTAAGTCATGTCTATTTTGTACCGTTTAGATGTCGTCAGCTCGGGACCAGCCGTCTTAGGGCGCGCCTCGACTGTTCGCAAGCCTAATAAAATAAGGCCAAGCGACGACGCTTGACGTTCAACAACAATCCCAATGCCGCCAGCGTGGTGACCGTCGCGCTTCCTCCGTAGCTCATGAGCGGCAACGGAATGCCCACAATCGGGACGATCCCTGCCGTCATCCCGATATTGACGACGGCGCAGAATCCAATCATAGCAACCACGCCGGCGGCCAGCAACGCTCCGAGCACGTCCTTCGCTTTGGATGCAATGTCCATCGACAGAACGATCAGACTGATGAACAGCACCAGCAGCAGCAGTACGCCCAGAAATCCCCATTCCTCGGCAAAGACCGAAAACACAAAGTCCGTATGCCCCTCGGGTAAAAACTTCAATTGGCTTTGGGTGCCTCCGTACAGACCTTTGCCCATCAACTCCCCCGCCCCGATCGCAATGCGGGATTGAAGCCCGTGGTACCCTTTGCCCCCGGTGTCGTAGTCGGGATTGACGAAGGTCATGATCCGCTCCTGTTGGTAGCCGTGGAGCGATCCCCACATCATCTCCCATGCGAAGGGAAATAACATCAAGCAAAATAACAGCAGCATGCCCAGCGCCTTGGATCGGATACCGACGACCAGCAACAGAGCGGCATAGATGGCTAAATAGCTCAACCCGCTCCCCAGATCGGGTTGTTTGATGATCAGCAGCAACCCCGGCATCATGATCAAGCCCGGCAGGACGACGCGCTGCAGCCATCCCTCTCGAGGGCTATTGGCATAATAGCTGGCTAAGACCAGGATCAATATCAGTTTGGCAAATTCCGACGGTTGAAACGCAAATGGTCCAATGGGTATCCATCGTTGCGCCCCGCGGCTGGTCTTGCCCGTGACAAGCACCACGACCAGTAAGACCAGCACCAACGCATAGAGTGGATAGGCCAATCGTGAGATTTTGTGATAGTCGACAGTGAACGTGACGAGAAATGCGACGGCTCCGATTCCAATCCAAACCATCTGTTTAAAATACATGGACAAGCCGCTACCCTGTTGGGCATGCGTGACGCTGTAAATGGACAGCACGCCCAGCGCAAGAATCGCGAGGATCACGGCAAGGAATTGCCATTCGAAATGATCGAGCCCGCGGTTGTCCATCATGCGATCAATCATGGGACACCATGGCCAGGGTTCCGACCGACCGCGGTTCCGGGGGAGCCCCGGTCAGTGTCGGCGTCTTGGAAGTGACCCGGACGAACTCTTCAATGACCTGTTTCGCGAACTGCGCCGCCGCCGATCCTCCATGTCCCATATGTTCAACCAGCACGGCGACGGCAATCCGCGGATTCTCGACGGGAGCATAGGAGACAAACCAAGCATGGTCTCGAAGCCTCTTTGGAATGTCCTTTTCGGGTCCGGTTCGCAGCGCGGCCGTCTGGGCCGTCCCCGTCTTTCCGGCAATGGTCACTAGAGAAGACTTGGCGCGAGTCCCGGTGCCTTCGATGACGACGCCGGCGAGCGCGTCCTTTATCACCTCGAGGGTGCCCGGCTTGAACGAGATCCGGTTCTCAGTCACCGCCTTCACCTCTTGGAGTTGACCGCTTGTCCGATCCATGATCGCTCGAACCAGTCGAGGGCGATAGGAGAAGCCGTCATTGGCCACAATAGCAGTCAAATGCGCCATTTGCAGCGGAGTCACCGTGACATATCCCTGGCCGATGGCAACGGAAATTGTTTCCCCGGGAAACCACTGCTCGTGACGAACCTTTTCTTTCCACGCGGTTGACGGCACGATGCCGGATCGCTCAGACGGCAATTCGAGCCCTGTTTCATGACCAAGGCCGAATCGTTTCGCGAAAGCGGCGATGGTATCGATGCCCATCCGCTGTCCGACCGTATAGAAATACACATCACACGAATGCACGATGGCTTGGCGGAGATCCATGTACCCGTGTCCGCCGGCTTTCCAGTCTCGAAAGACCCGGCGGCCGAACCGATAGCCCCCCGAGCAATGAATCTTTGTCGTGGGCTCGACGGTCTTGGTTTCCAATGCGGCGGCGGCCATGACGATTTTGAAGGTCGAGCCGGGAGGATATTGACCTTGCGTCGCCCGATTGTTCAAGGGGCGCCCTTCATCCTGCACAATCTCTTCCCATTGTTTTGCCGTCAGCTCCCGTGACAACACATTGGGATCGAAACCCGGCCGACTGGCCAAGGCAAGGATTTCACCGTTTCTGGGATCCAACGCGACGATCGCTCCGGCCTCCTGCCCCAACAGATCTTCGGCGACCTTCTGCAGCCGCAGGTCTATCGTCATGTACAGATCGTCACCGGCGTCGGGTTTCTGGACCTGCACCACCCGCTTCTCATGCCCCATTGCATCCACTTCGATGGTTTTTTGCCCGGCGCGCCCACGAAGAAACCGATCGTAGGTCTTTTCGATCCCGTACTGACCGACCGTACTGCCCTGATGGAGCTCCTCATTCTCAGGTCGTTCCAATTGATCGGCCGAAACCTCTCCCACGTATCCGGTCAAGTGTGCGGCGCTTGCCCCGGACGGATAATTTCGTTGCGACTCGGCTCGAACTTCCACCCCGGGGAAATCCAGCCGGTGTGACTCAATCAGAGCCGCCTCCCGCAAGGTCAGACCCCCTTTGATCTTTCTCGGCACCAGCTTACCGCCTCGCTCGGACAGTTTGTTGCGCACCAGATCGGCATCCAGCCCGATCAACAATTCCAGTCCCATGATCAATGGCTCACGATCCTTCACGTCTTCAAGTGTCACATATAGGGTGAAGCTGGGGACATTATTGGCCAGCAATTCTCCGTTGCGGTCATAGATCAGCCCCCGGGCGGGCTCGATCAACACCGCACGCGTCCGGTTGTTATCGGAGAGATTGCGATAATGCGCCCCCTCTCGAATTTGCAGGTGCCACAGGCGAATCCCCAGCAGCACGATGCCCAGCAAAATTCCCACTTTCAGAATCGTGAGACGACGCTGAACTTCACGAAGCTCGCTGTATCCGGGTTCCAGTTCAGACATGCTGATGTTGGTGACGCACGGCGGCCGATGACCGGAGCCGCGTTATCTGCCGAGAAAAACTCGGCCTTCTTCAAAATCGCGATGTTCTCCCCGGCGACCGGCAATCACCCAATAGATTCCCGCGCCGAGAGCCGCGTCATAGAGCGCTTGCGGCAATAAGACCGACTGGACGAAGGTCAGGGCATCGGACAATCCCTCCCCCGACCAGCTCCAGAGGACAAACACGAGCCCTGACACAAGCGAGGCGCTGAGCAACAAGGCCAGGACCGCGAGATTCGTCGTATTGGCCAGATGCCGGCCGGCCAAGCCCGCGAGCAATCCGATCAATCCCTTCGTCATAAAGTTCAGCCCGGAGTCGCCGCCCGAGAAGAGGTCTTGGACAAATCCCAACGCAAGACCCACCATGACCCCGTCGAATTCGCCGGCCAGAAAACCCACCAGGAAGGCGGCAATCAGACAAAGATCGGGGCGTACTCCGCCGAAGCTCAGATACTGGAGCACCGTCGCTTGAACCGGAACAAGACCAATCAGCAGTCCGATGTAGAGGATCTGTTTTACGGCCGTTTCTCCTTTTTTAATACCGACCCGCTATCGAGGGCGCGTGGCACAATGATCACCAGCAACTCTTCTAACTTCGACAAATCGGCTTCCGGGGTGATTTCCGCGGCTTGAAACAGCTCGCCTTCTTCCTTGTGAATACCTGTAATGGTTCCGACCACCAGTCCGCGCGGAAATCCGCCGGTGAGACCGGAGGTCACGACCACGTCGCCCTCGCGCACGCTGGACAGCAGCGGAAGATATTTGATCCGGGCCCGGCCTTGCGGCGTGCCCTCGATGATCCCTTCGTCTCGACTCCGCTGCACGATGCCGGCGATTGCATTGTGAGGATCCGTCACGAGGAGCACGACCGATGAGGACGGACCGGTCTTAATCACACGCCCGACCACGCCGACCGGGGTCATCACGCCCATGTCAACGCGAATGCCCTCGCGCTCGCCTTTGTTCAGCACCACCCCACGATACAGGTTGCTCGCATCATACCCGATCACCTGCGCGGCGACCGTCTGATGGGGAATACGTTGCTTAAACTCGAGCAATGCGGCGAGGCGCGCGTGAGACGCGGCGGCTTCCCGCAGCTCGCCGTTCTCCTCGCGTAAGAACGAGATATCGCGACGAAGCTGCGCGTTTTCCTCGCGAACCCCTCGTAAGGCCACATAGCCGTCCCAGACCTCCCTGATGCTGCGATCGACGACCGTGAAGGCTTCAATCGGGAGGGACACGACGTACGCCACCGGCTGGCCGAGGCTCTGCATCAAATCCCGACTCTGTGCGGGGAGCAGGAAGATAATCGAGAGCAGGAGCGTGAACAACAGCAGAATCAGTCGCGTTGTGCCCGACAGAGAGCGAAACATGCACCATCCTCATGCAGGAGGGCCCTCCGTCAACGGGCGCTGCTGCACTGCGACATCACCGACACCTTACGAAGCAAATCCAGCTCGTCGAGAATCTTCCCGACCCCCAACACCACCGACGTCAACGGATCATCCACCGTGATGATCGGCAGGTTGGTTTCTTCCCGGAACCGCGTGTCCATCCCCTTCAGCAGCGAACCTCCGCCGGTCAACACAATCCCGCGATCAATGATGTCGCCGGCCAGTTCCGGCGGGGTATTTTCCAATGCGATTTTGATGGCGTTGACGATGGTCCCGATCGGCTCCTGCAGCGCTTCTCGAATTTCGGCATCGTCCACCACCAGCGTGCGGGGGATACCGGAAATCAAGTCTCGTCCTTTGATCATCATCGTTTTTTTCTCTTCAAACGGATAGGCGGAACCGATCTCGACCTTGACCCGTTCGGCCATGTGCTCGCCGATCAACAAATTGTATTTCTTCTTCACGTAGTTCATGATCGCATCATCCATGCGATCACCCGCCACTTTCACGGATTCGCTATAGACGATCCCCCCTAAAGAAATGACCGCGATATCGGTCGTCCCGCCGCCGACGTCCACGACCATGTTCCCGGACGGCTCCGTGATCGGAAGACCGGCCCCAATAGCAGCGGCCACAGGTTCTTCAATGAGATAGACCTCGCGGGCACCTGCCAGCTCGGCGGAGTCGCGCACCGCGCGTTGTTCCACCTGTGTGATGCGCGAGGGCACTCCGATGATGATCCGAGGCCTGACGAACGTGCTTCGGTTGTGAGCCTTGGTAATGAAATACTTCAGCATGCGCTCGGCCATCTCGAAGTCGGCGATCACGCCCTCCTTCATGGGCCGGATCGCGGTGATATTTCCCGGGGTTCGACCGAGCATTTTCTTGGCCTCGGACCCGACCGCCAGGACCTTCTCACTTTTCTTCTCGATCGCCACGACGGAAGGCTCATTCAAGACAATGCCCTTCCCGTGAACATAGACCAACGTGGTTGCGGTCCCCAGGTCGATCGCAAGATCATTCGAGAACCACCCTAATACGTCACCCGTGAGCCCCACTTGTCCCCCTTCCTAGGCTGACCCGCTCAGCATCTTCTCGCTCGGTTTTATCGGGTTCAGTCTCGTAGATCGAGTTGGCCGCCGTCCAGGACTTGCGTCTTGGCGAAATCATCCCCCAGCCGCAAACCCTGGTCATTTCCAATAAGTAACAGACTTTCGAGCGCCAAGATGGCGGTCGCCGCTAACCACCCGATATAGGGTACCGGACAGAGAAGATAAGACAAGGCGAGCGGCAGATTTCGAATGATGGATTCCTTGAACCCGGACACTTGCTGAGTCCGCGGAATCACAGTTTGAAGACCAACCAGCCGTTTCCCGATACTGCGCCCCCCTGAAAACCCGTCTGCAATGAGGATATAGGCCAATCCCGCTAACCAGCCCACCGGGGTCACGAGCTTGCTGGCGGCAATCACAATGATCGCATCCACGAACTTTGCGACAAATCGATTGAGCACCTGTGCCTTGGGGTACACCCCCACGCTGAGAGGGGGGATTCCAACCGACGGTTCCACCAAGGCCCGATTCCTCGCAATAGGTGGACAAGTATAACAAATCCGCCCAACATGCACAAACCATTTGCCGTGAGAGCCCCAATCAGCACACGCAACGTCTCTATAGTACCACCCATCCCCATTCCGGGGTTCACTTCTCTTGCCTTTATCAAACGCGCTCGGTAAGATCCACCTCTCTTCTGTGGAGGCATCTCATGATCAAACTGATGCGCGAAGGCGCCCGTAAATATCCTTGGTTGTTGAAGTCCGTGATGGGAATTCTAGCAATCGCCTTTATCATCACCATGGGATGGTGGGGGTTCGGCGAGACCCAGACCAATGCCATTGCCTCAGTGGGGGATCTCACCGTTACCCGAGATGAATACCGCCGAACCTATGAAAACACCTATCGCTTCTATAAAGATAATGTGCAAGGTGATTTCAAGGAAGAGTCGCTCAAGCAATTCGTGCTCGACGGATTGATCGAAAACAAGCTCTGGACGATCGCGGCAAGAGATATGGGATTGACGGTCACGCCTGATGAGTTGCGCGATGATATTATGCGGCGCCCGGATTTTCAGCAACAGGGGCACTTTGACCCCGACCTGTACCGCCGCCTATTGTCGGCCAACCGACTGACCCCCGCGCTCTTTGAATCTCTCCATACGACGGAGCTCCTTCGCGAAAAAGCCCGCACGATTATCCGCGATTCCGTTGCGTTGACGCCTGCTGAAATCGCCGAGGCCCAAGGACTCATGGCCCGGCAGTCGCAAGTAGAGTCATCGGACGGTCGCTCAGCCAACGAGCGACTCTTGCAGGACTTTCTCTTCCAGAAACAGCAGCGCGCCGTGATGGCTTACAAAGAAGCCATGAAAACGAAGGTTCCGATTCAGGTCCACAAGGAACTCCTCTAGCGGGATGCTCAGAAAGGCCTATTTTTTTCACCACCACCCCAGGCGTGCCGAGACACGCCACTTCCCGAGCTTCGTTCTCGGCTCAAAAAATTCCTCACCGTAAGACCCGGCCGCCTCGTTATGTATCTCTATTTCTCGCGCCGCGCGCCCCTGAGGCCACGCCTCCGGTGTTTTTCTCGTCTGCGGCTTCGCCTCGTTCGGAAATGCGCGCGTCTCGGCGCGCCGGGGGGAAGGCGGGTGTGATGATGACCTTTTTAAGCATCCTGCAATTTTCTCTTTATAGAATCAGCATGGCGTCGCCATAGCTGTAGAATCTGTAGCGCGCGCGGATGGCTTCCTGGTAGGCTTCTCTTGTTTGATCCGCTCCGGCGAATGCCGCCACCAGCATCAACAGGGTGGTGCGCGGCAGATGAAAATTCGTCATCAACGCGTCAACAATTCGAAACCGATAGCCCGGAAGGATAAAGAGACCGGACTCGCCTTTGGTCGGACGGACGAGGCCATCGGCGCTCGCGGCTTCAAGCGTTCGAACGACGGTCGTTCCGACGGCGACAATCCGTCCGCCATGACGTTTCACTCGAGTGATCTCTTCGGCTGTCTCCTGTGACACGTCGATTCGCTCGGGAGGCATGAGATGATCTTCAACGCGATGGGCTCTGACCGGCCGAAACGTTCCAGGCCCGACGTGCAGGGTGACGGTCGCGATTCGAATCCCCTTCTGCCGCAAGACACCAAGCAGCTCTTCCGTGAAATGTAACCCCGCTGTCGGCGCCGCCACCGCTCCTTCCGTGCGGGCGAATACGGTCTGGTACCAGACTCGATCGTCATCGCCTGCAGGCCGCTTAATGTAGGGCGGTAACGGCATCTGTCCGATCTGCTGCAACAGGTCTCGAATCGGCCGGCGGCATGACAGTGTGACCGTTGCTCCGTGGTCATCGGCCTGAACGACCGTCGCCTCCGCATCCGGAGCGAGATGCAGAACCTGGCCGGCCTTGGCGCCGCCCTTCAACAGGACTTCCCACGTTCCGACCCCTATCTCCCGTACCAGCAACAGTTCAACCTTCCCGCCACCGGGTAACTTCCGACCGATGAGCCGAGCCGGCATCACTTTCGTGTCATTGACCACGACCAGGTCGCCGGGGCGCAGAAGCGCAGGAAGGTTTGCGACACGATGATGAGAAAATGGGCCATCATCCCGAGGAACAACGAGGAGGCGGGCCTGATCTCGCGGCTGAGCGGGACGCTCGGCGATCAGTGTCGGATCAAAAGGAAAATCGAAGTCCGACAGGTGCATTAGGGAATGGGCACAGGCGGCCGGTGGAGACCTCGGATAGGCTTCAGACCGGTTCCGGGAAAGTAATAGCGGAGGATCGACAGATAGGAATGGCCGTGTTCCGCCATTTCCTTCGCTCCCCATTGACAAAGCCCCACGGCATGACCCGACCCCCGTCCGGACAGGACAATCTCACGCCCCAAGGCTTCGATCTCAAACTGCGTGCTGGGAATGACGCTGTACCCCACCGCTTTTCGGAGATCCTGGCCGCGCAGAATCAACTCTCCTTCGGAGTGCAAAATCCGGACTCTGTCCACGCGGCCGGCGCGACTATAAGAGTACGGGGTGAGCGTGGCGATGGTTCCAACCGGCTGACCTTGCTTTCGCAACGCCTGCTCGAGCTCGTCGATCATGAACTTCGCCCGCCATTGATAGTACGGTGAATTCTCATCGAAGGGACAATCCACGCCCTTCAGATACGGCAGGTCTTTTGCCCAGACAGTCATCGCGTCCTCGGTCGGCCCCGCAGCCGTGGAGGAAAAGGCAGCTAAAATCGGCGCATTCTGATAGGTGACGACCAAGCCGCGCGTGGCTTCGACGGCATCATGTATGCGTTGGTCTACTCCGTGGCGACCTCGATAGACCTGGTCTTGCGTTCCCGCTACGACATCGTACTCGCGGCCGCCATTCAGCATTTTCTGATAAAGCGCATAGGTCCGCGCAGCAACGGCTTGGACTTTCAGCGCCTCAGGATGCCACGCGGCGCTCATCTCCGATGGCACGACGCCCTTCACGTACTCTTCTATATCCAACTCGTTGACCAGCGATAAACTGCCGCCCCGAGAGACGACCTCCGCCGTCCCGCCGACCACCAGGGACGCGGAACCGCCAAGCGGGGAGGATGCGAGATCGCGCGCGGTCATGGTACCGGCGGCCTTCCCCCTTCCGATCATGGGCCTCTTGTCCGGGATACGGCCTTGTCCTAATCGTGGGGCTGAACCGGTATTGATGGTCAAATCCCCTCTCCGCGCGCGAATCCGCACGATTCCTGATTTGACCCGCAGGCCGTTGATGACGATACCGGAAGACCCTGTGGTGATCTGAAGCGGTCCCGCAACAATGCGCTCGTCGGCACTCGACAGACGAACCACCACACCGCGTTCCGCCTTGATCGTCAGACGTGGCGTGTGCTGAACCAGCAGGACACGGATCAGTTCGACGGCCTCAGCGTGAGGGGCAAGAAGAAGGACCCCCAGCGAAGCGGCCACTCCCCAAAAGATGGACATTGGATTACCGTTTGAGCAGCGACAGGAGGTACGCGACCACGCTGATGATCACACTGATCAATATGCTGGTCGTAAGCGGGAAATACACACTGAAGGAGTCTCGCTTAATGCGAATATCTCCGGGGAGGTTACCAAACCACTCCAGCCCGTGGCCTTCCCCTGAATATTTGCCCGCCAGCGCCATGAGGCCGCCGATGAGCGTCAGCGCGATCCCGATTAACGCAATGGCTTTTCCTACGCCGCTCCAATCGAGCACGGTTACCTCATCAGCAGCTCGGCAATCTGAACGGCGTTCAGCGCAGCTCCTTTTCTGAGATTGTCGGCCACGACCCAGAGGTTCAACCCGTTTGGAATCGACTCATCTTCACGAACGCGACCGACGTAGACCTCATCCTTCCCGGCGACGTCCAACGGCATCGGGTAGATCTTGTGCGCAGGATCGTCATAGAGCTGTACGCCTGGGGCCGTGGACAAAATGGCGCGAGCCTCATTGGCGCTGAGCTTTCTCGCTGTTTCAATGTTGACCGCTTCCGAATGCCCGATATAGACCGGCACCCGAACCGTCGTGGCCGTGATCTGAAGGGAGGCGTCTCCCATGATCTTTCTCGTCTCCTGAACCAGCTTCACTTCTTCTTTGGTATATCCGGACGGAAGAAATTCATCGATGTGCGGCAAGCAGTTGAACGCGATCTGATAGGGGTAGACCTTCGGCTCCGGCGATCGGAAGCTCAGTAAATCCTGACATTCGTCCATCAACTCATCCATCCCCTCTTTACCGGTCCCCGAGACGGACTGAAACGTCGTCACGACGATCCGTTTGATCTGGGCTTCATCGTGCAACGGTTTCAACGCGACGACCATTTGAATGGTCGAGCAGTTCGGATTGGCGATGATCCCCGTATGCTTGCTCGCATCGTGAGGATTCACCTCCGGGACCACAAGAGGCACCTGAGGGGTCATCCGCCATGCGGCGCTGTTATCAATCACGATCGCCCCGGCTTTCGCAGCCAGAGGGGCGAACTCCTTGCTGACATCGCTCCCCGCTGAAAACAGCGCGAAATCAACCTTCTCAAAGGATTCCTTCGTGAGCTGTTGCACGGTCAACTCAGCGCTCTGAAAAGAGACGGCTCCTCCGGCAGAACGGGCTGATGCCAAGGGAAGCAGGGTCTCAACGGGGAATTTTCGTTCTTCCAGCAGTTCGATCATCTGAGCGCCGACCGCGCCGGTTGCGCCCACAATGGCGACTCGATAAGCTGTCTTTCTCGCAAGCATGCTCGTATACCACGTAACGTGGCCTGACCGCCGAGGTCGGCCCTGTTCTAACAGGCTATCACACGAATGCGGTGATTAAACGTATCGGCGACATAAATATTCCCTCGCCCATCCACCGCCACACCAAATGGATAATTCAGACGGCTATCCATGGCCGGTCCGCCGTCGCCGCCGAAATCGGCCATGCCATTACCGGCGAGACGCACGATGATGTTCTGGCTCCGGCGCCATTGACGAATCAAATGACTATCCGAATCGGTGATGAGCAGATTGCCATCGCCATCAACCGCGATACCGTACGGTCGCGAGAGGCTGGTTGAAAACTCATTGGCCAAGCCCTGGTAGCGGTACTCTCCGCCATCTCCGGCGATGGTGCGGATCATGCCGGTCTCGGGCTCGACCATGCGGACCCGCCCGTTAAAGGTATCCGCAATGTATAACGCGCCGTCGGGTCCCACGGCCAACCCGCTGGGTCCCGACAGCGCGGCCGCAGACGCAGCCATACCATCACCTGAATAGCTTGCTTCACCGGTACCTGCGATGGTGACGATAATGCCGGTGGCCAAGTCGACCTTTCGCACTCGGTTATTGCTTTGATCCGCGATATACAACTGTCCGTCGGGAGAGACGGCCAGCGCCGACGGCTCATTGAGCGCCGCGGAAATCGCCGAGCCTCCGTCCCCTGAGAATCGATGCTGGCCGGTCCCTGCAATCGTGGTGATGACTCCGGTCATCGCGTCAACTTTCCGAACTCGATGGTTTCTCGTGTCGGCGATGTAGAGGTGTCCTTGATCGTCCACGGCCACCGCTGATGGAAAGTTCAAAGAAGCCCGGATCGCCGGCCCGCCATCGCCTTCAAAACGTTCCGATCCGAAGGCGCTCCCGACCACGAATCGCACGGTCCCGCTGAGATCGGCCAGATGCGCGAACTTTTCGGGTGTCATGGATTCGGACCAGCCCAACACATCTTCCCCGGTTGGTCGATCCAACGCGCCTGCGCCCGCGTCGGCTCTCTCGTGAGGCTGATCTTCCGCGGGATGGCCCGCGACCGCGCTGATACGACCCGTGTCCACCTCTACTTTTCGGATCAGATGATTTTCTGCATCCGCGATGTAGAGGTTACCGGCACGATCCAGCGCGATATTTTTCGGCTCGTTGAGACCAGCGGCCGGCCCAATTCCCCCGTCCCCCCCGTAGCTCGGTTTCCCGTTTCCAGCGATCGTCGCGATCGTGCCCGGTTTTGCGTCCACCAGCATAGTTCGCTCGGCTAACTCTGTAAAAGGTTCTTGACGACGATCTCTCCCATCTCCACGGTTCCTAGGAGCTGGGTCCCTGCGCTCTGGATATCCCTGGTGCGATAGCCTTGCTCCAGTGTTTTTAGGATCGCCTGGCCGACCGCCTCGGCCTCTTTTTCCAGATGGAAGGTGTAGGCCAGCATCATCGCAGCGGACGCGATTGTCGCAATGGGATTGGCGATATTTCTGCCGGCGATGTCGGGGGCGCTCCCGTGAATGGGTTCATACAGACCGGCATGCGCGCCGAGGCTCGCTGACGGCAGCATGCCGATGGAGCCGGTCAGCATCGCCGCCTCATCGCTCAGGATATCGCCGAAGAGATTGGTCGTGACGAGCACGTCGAATTGCTTGGGATTCCTGATCAGTTGCATCGCGCAATTATCCACATACATGTGCGATAACTCGACATCCGGGTAATCCGTGTGCACCTCGGTGACAACTCTCCGCCAGAGTTCCGACGATTCCAACACGTTGGCTTTGTCGACCGATGTCACGCGGCGCCGCCGTTTGCGCGCCGTCTCGAACGCGACTTTCGCGATCCGCCGGATTTCTTCCGTGGTATACACTTCGGTATTGATGCCTTTTTCGCCGCCGGCTGTCTTTTCGATGCCTTTGGGCTTGCCGAAATAAATCCCTCCCGTCAGCTCGCGCACGACCAGCAGATCGATCCCCTCAATGACCTCTCGCTTGAGCGTGGACGCATCCGCCAACATCGGATATAACTTCGCCGGACGGAGATTCGCGAAAAGTCCGAGCTCTTCCCGCAGTCCCAGCAGGGCGCGCTCAGGCCTCAGACTGTAGTCGAGTCCTTCCCATTTCGGGCCGCCCACCGCACCTAAGAGCACGGCGCCGCTTTGCTTCGCCAGTGAGAGGGTTCCTTTGGGCAAAGGTAAGCCGACTTTATCGATGGCATGTCCGCCGACATCTCCGGGCACGCATTCAAACGTATGGTGAAACCGTTCCCCGACGGCCTTCAGAACCTTCACGGCTTCGGGCATAATCTCCCGTCCGACACCATCACCTGCCAGCACCGCGATTTGCGCTTTCACACCCATCCTCTCTGTTAAAGCCGGCTTCCTTACTCGAACACGTCTTCGTCTTCCGGCCGCCAGGCCGGGTCCACGAGGCACAAAAATTCGACCTCGACATCGCCGGTATTCTCAAGCCATTGTTCGCTTCCGGGAGGGACGTAGACGACGGTACCGGCCTCGACGACCGATGTCTGATCACCACTTCGAAAAAGGCCGCACCCTGTCAAAAAATAATACACTTCCGAGGAAGCGAGACGATGCCGCTTCGAGCACGCGCCGCGCGCCAACCGACCATGCGCCAGACTGTATCCGATCTTCACCGGCCCACGAGCCGGGTGCAGGAGTTCTCGCAGCATCGTGTGGTCCGCCGCCAGAAACTGCGCGCACTCATGCAGCCGTGTCATGATCATGATCGAAGAACCTCACTGTCAGCGGTCACTCTAGCCCGGTCAGAACGCTCAAATCAAGCCGACCTTCTGCGACGGATCCTGGTGCTTCGACGCCCAGTACGCCAGCTTGTTGAGCGCGTTGAGATAGGCCTGGGCAGAGGCAATAATGACATCGGTATCGGCGCCGTGCCCTGACGCGGTTTTTCCGCCTTCCTCGAGCCGAACCGAAACCTCGCCCTGTGCGTCGGTGCCGCCGGTAATGGCTTTGACGGCATACGACAGCAATCGGCTCTTCGTCTCGGTCATGGCTGCGATGGTCCGATAGGCGGCATCGACCGGTCCGTCTCCCGTGCCGGTCCGTTTCATCACCTGACCATCGATCTCCAGCTCCACGACGGCAGTCGGCGCCTGATGGGTTCCGCTTTCCGTGTGCAGGCTCTTCAGGAGGAAGCGCTCGGAAATTTTAGCAATCTCATCGGAGATGATGACTTCAAGGTCCTCCGCGTAGATCTCCTTCTTCTGGTCGGCGAGGCGCTTGAATCGATCGAAGGCGTGATTGATCTCCTCATCGGAGAGCCGATAACCCAGTTCTTCGAGTCGTTGCCTGAAGGCATGCCGGCCGGACAGTTTTCCCATCACCATTTTACTCTGCACCAGCCCGATCGATTCGGGCCGCATGATCTCATAGGTGCTCTTGTCCTTCAGCAGGCCATCCTGATGAATTCCGGAGGTATGCGCGAAGGCATTGGCGCCGACAATGGCCTTATTGGGCTGGACCGTCATGCCCGTGATCTTGCTCACCAAGCGGCTGGCCTTGGATAATTCCTCGGTCCGGATCTGCGTATCCGCGCCATAGAAATCTTTCCGCGTCCGGAGGCCCATGACGATTTCTTCAAGCGAGGCATTTCCGGCCCGTTCGCCGATTCCGTTGATCGTGCACTCGACCTGCCCGGCGCCTTCCACGACCGCCGCCAGCGAATTCGCCACCGCCAACCCCAAATCGTTATGGCAATGGACCGAGATGACCGCGCGCCGGCTGTTTCGAACGCGCTCGTGAATATGGCGAATCAGGAGGCCGAATTCCTGAGCCGTCGCATAGCCGACCGTGTCCGGAATATTGACGGTACCAGCGCCTGCCTCGATGACCGCCTCCAGCACCTCGCTCAGATAGGCAAGATCGGATCGGCTCGCGTCCATCGGCGAAAATTCGACATCCTCGACATAGCCTCGGGCGCGCTGCACCATATCAACCGCCCGTTTCAAGGCTTCCTCGCGACTCATGCGGAATTGGTGCTGCAGATGAATATCCGACGTCGAGAGAAACGTGTGAATCCGAACTTTCGACGCGCCCTTCAATGCGTCCCATGCGCGGTCGATATCTTCCGGTCTCGCCCGGGCCAGGCTGCAGATCGTGGGCCCTTCCACTTCCTGCGCAATGCGCCTGACCGCCTCGAAATCGCCAGGCGAGCTATATGCGAACCCCGCCTCGATAATGTCGACGTGGAGCCGCGCCAGATGTTTCGCAATCATCAATTTCTCTTCGACATTCATGCTCGCACCAGGCGACTGCTCGCCGTCACGCAACGTCGTGTCAAAGATTCGAATCATGCGCGTCATATCTTCACCCCCTCCTCAAGATGACTGAGCTGATCAGCAGGCCGCTCAAAAAGACGTCCAGCAAGGCCGCAAAGAGCGAGAGCCCGAGGCGTACTCTTGTACGTTGAGGGAACTCGCGACTGAGAACACCGCTGGAGAGCTTTTTCAGCAGCCTGTAAAAAGAAAAAGCCTTCCTCCCATAGATGCCAGGGACGAAGGCTCCTCGCGCTCCGTGGTACCACCCTGATTCGGCGACCGGCTTTTTGCAGCTCGGACACCCTCAATGAGGACCCGTATCGAGGGTCACGCGGGGCCCATTACTCAACCGCTTCACAGGCCCGGCTCAGAGGCGAGTTCCGCAACCGATGGGCTGGTTCGCACCCCATCCGTTCAAGGAACGGACACCACCAGCTCTCTCCATTCCGATCGAGATCGCGTACTACTCCTCGTCACCGCCGCTCACTCTTTCGCTTCTGTTATCGGCCGATCGGACCCGGCTCCCCCTCGTTTTCCGACCGCCTTGACAATTATGCCGATGGTTTTCTCGATCAAACCCGAGACAGCGTATCCCGCAAAGATCAGGAAGAGCATCAATTGAGGCCAGGCGACCACTAGCATCAGGGCGAGGATGAACCAGACCAGATAATTGAAGTGATGACCGTCCTGGAATCGGAGGTCTTTAAAGCTCCGATACTTGATCGTACTGACCATCAAAAACGCCAATACCAAGGTCATCACCAGGATCAGAATCGGCTTGACCTCAGCTCCCATTCGGACGATGTGATGATCGAACACCACCAGAGTCGAAATGACGCTGGCGGCGGCCGGGATCGGAAGCCCCGTGAAGTATTTGCTTTCGGATGTGGTGGTCATGACGTTGTACCGGGCGAGGCGGAGCGCCCCGCACGCGACGAATGCGAACATCACCGCCGACCCCACCATGCCGTGCCCGCTTAAGGCCCAAGAATAAATCAGCACTCCGGGGGCCACGCCGAACGAGACCACGTCGGCTAAGGAATCATACTCCACTCCGAACTTGCTGGTGCTGTTCATCAGTCGAGCCGACTTACCGTCCAGCATGTCAAAGACCACGGCGACCAGGATCGCAATCGACGCCGTCACATAATTCGCGTTGAAGACGGCGAGTATCGAAAATAATCCGCTGAACAGGTTGCCCGTGGTCAGCAGATTGGGAATCAAGTAGACCCCGCCTTTTCGCCCTCCTTCCTTCATAAAGCGTTTGGTGTCTTTCATGAGCGTTCCCCGCATCATGCCCTCCTGTCCGGCAAGACGGCAAGCAGATCGACGCCGCCCTTCACGCAATCCCCGACGGCCACCTGCAGCGAGGTTCCCTTCGGAACAAACAGGTCAACCCGCGACCCAAAGCGAATGAGCCCGAACCGTTCCCCGCAGTTCACCCGGTCGCCCGGCGAAACCCAACACACGATGCGACGCGCGATCAAACCGGCGACCTGCACGCACAGAACCTTCGCTCCGCCGACCGCGCGGATCATCAGCGCATTCTGTTCGTTTCGCAACGTAGCCTCAGGACGGTTCGCCGCCACAAAACGACCGGGTTGATAGGCGACATCTTCGACGACGCCTTCGCAGGGAATGCGGTTCACATGCACGTTGAAGATATTCAGAAAGATGCTGATCCTGGTCGCATGGTCTTTCAAAAACCGCGGCTCGTAATCTTCTTCGATCGCAATGATCCTCCCGTCACCGGGCGCGACGACCGCCCCCTCCGAGCAGGGTACGGTTCTTGGGGGATTTCGAAAGAACCATCCAGTGAACGCCGTGAGCCCGCCCAATAGCAGAGTGGGGATTCTCCAGCCCATGACCGCGGAGAACACGGTCGCTCCGGCCAAGGCGCCGACAAACGGAAGCCCCTCTCGAACGATTGGAATCCCAACGGCGCGATCGGCCATCGTCAACCCCTGCATTCCCTCAATTCTTATTCTTATCGACCAGCTTGCCTTGTTTCAACCACGGCATCATGGCCCGGAGCTGCCCACCGACTTCTTCAATTGGATGCACTTCCCCCTTCGCCAGCAAAGCATTATAGACCGGCCGATTCGCTTGGTTTTCCAGCACCCACTCTTTGGCAAATCGGCCGCTCTGAATCTCGTCCAGAATCTTTTTCATTTCCTTCTTCGTCTCATCGGTGATGATCCGCGGTCCTCGCGTGACATCGCCGTACTTCGCGGTCGTACTGACCGAATATCGCATGTTGGCGATGCCGCCTTCATAAATCAGATCCACGATCAATTTCACTTCATGCAAGCACTCAAAATATGCCATTTCCGGGGAATACCCCGCATTGACCAGCGTCTCGTACCCGGCTTGGATCAGCGCGGTCAACCCGCCGCAGAGCACCGCCTGCTCGCCGAAGAGATCCGTTTCGGTCTCTTCTCGAAAGTTCGTCTCGATCACCCCGGCTCGCCCGCCGCCGATCGCGCTGGCATAGGCCAAGCCGACCCGCCGCGTCGCGCCGTCGGGATCCTGATGAATGGCCAGCAGCATCGGCACGCCGCTTCCCTTCGTAAATTCCGAGCGCACCAAATGGCCGGGCCCTTTCGGCGCTACCATGAAGACGTTCACACTGGCGGCCGGCACGATCTGCCCAAAATGTATGTTGAACCCGTGACCGAAGGCGAGATAGGCGCCGTTTTTCAAATTCGGCGCAATATCGGCTCGATAGATCGCCGCTTGAGCTTCATCCGGCGCTAAGAGCATCACCACATCGGCGCTCTTGACGGCATCGGCGGTCGGCATGACTTTCAGGCCGCTCTGCTCGGCCTTGCGCCACGACGCTCCCTCACGCAGCCCGACGACGACGTTCACGCCGCTGTCATTCAGATTGTGGGCATGGGCATGCCCCTGGCTTCCGTACCCGATAATCGCCACCTTTTTATTCCGTATCTCCTGAACATCGGCGTCCTGATCATAATAAATTTTCATGTGCGACTCCTGATCTAGAGAATGCTGGGAACGTTCGGCTGATCTGCCGGAATGGAGAGTTATTCTTTCGCGATCCGTTTTGGCTGCGCGGCGACGGTTCGGACCGGTTCTCTGGCGATCGCCACACGGCCGGTTCTGATCAACTCTTTGATGCCAAGCGGCTGGAGCAGGTTGATCATCGCCTCCACTTTCCGGACATCGCCCGTGACTTCGATGGTATAGGTCGTCGGGGTGGAGTCGAGGACATTCGCCCGAAAGATATCGGTGATCCTCAGGGCTTCCGCTCGATCTTCCGGTTTGGTGTGCACCTTGATCAGCGCCGTCTCCCGCTCAACAAATTCGCTTTCGTTCAGGTCCACCACCTTAATGACGTCGATCAATTTATTGAGTTGCTTGACGATCTGCTCGATGATCCGGTCATCACCGGAGGTCACGATCGTCATCAAGGACATCGACGAGTCGAGGGTCGGGGCGACGGACAGGCTTTCAATATTGAACCCGCGCCCGCTGAACAATCCGGCGACCCGGGAGAGAACCCCGAATTTGTTTTCAACCGTGACGGAAATGATGTGTTCCATTTAACATAATTCCTGTCGGGCCTCGGCACGCGTGGCAGCCCATGCCTTACCAACTCAGTCCAACCCATCTCAGTCCAACCCATGCACCTTAGGCCGTGACGACGGTGTCTGAGTCTTCCGGAGCCACCTGCCCGGCAGCCACCTTCTTCTTCAGTTCGGGCGGGTCGGACAAAATCATCTCATGGTTGCAACCGCCGGCCGGAATCATCGGATAACAGTTCTCATATTGGTGAACCGGCACATCCAAAAACACCGGTTTGTCCACCGCAATCGCTTCCTTGATCGCATCGTCGAGCTCCGAGACCTTGGTGGCGCGAAGCCCCACGGCCCCATACGCATCGGCGAGTTTGACGAAGTCCGGCGTCACGTCCAAATAACTTGAGGCATACCGCCCCTCATAGAACAGATCCTGCCACTGGCGGACCATACCATGAAACCGATTATTGACGATGACGACTTTGACGGGAAGCTTGCTGACCACCGCTGTGGCCAACTCCTGGGTATTCATCTGAACGCTTCCGTCTCCCGAGACACACAGGACGAGCTTGTTGCGAAACGCAGCTTGCGCCCCCATCGCCGCGGGAAAGCCGAACCCCATCGTTCCCAATCCACCGGAAGTCAGCCAGCGGCGCGGCTTGGCCAGTTTGAAGTATTGAGCCGTCCACATTTGGTGCTGCCCCACATCGGTCGCGACGATCGGATCGCGATCTTTGGTCAGCTCATACAGCCGCTTGATGACGTGCTGGGGCTTGATCGTCCCATTGGGATCCTGCTCATACGTCAAAGGATGCGCCCGTTTCCATTCATGAATCTGATCCCACCACG
>JBOHOS010000309.1:0-2204 GCA_050731295.1 Nitrospiraceae bacterium
TGCCTCAGCTGACCTCTAACTCTGCTTATGATGTAATGACTTATCGAGCGATGAAGATCGTATTGAGTCCAGCACTATTGTCTCAATCCAGGCCCCAGAAGCGCATGGTTCCTTCCAACGGTGGAACCCTCTGGAAGGATTCGAAACATTGGCCGAGTGCAAGGAGTACAGAGACCGACAGGCGAACGCAAAACCAAAAACGAGCGCATGACCTACCAATGCTGGCCAGAAGCGCTTGATCCGAGACGATAAGCAGGAAAGGCCATCAGGAATTTTGATATGTCGTCATCGCACCATGATGAGGAAGCATGGAGTGGGGTAGCAGAATGTGAAGCATGCGGGGTCGGGTATGACTATTGATTTATTAGAGATGTCTCGTGGCTAAGGCAAAGCATGATCCGAAACGAGAGCATCGCATCGAGATGGAAATCGTTGTGGATGCCTATGGCGAGGAGGAACGTGCCATGGGATGGTATTACTATTTACAAGACAAGATCAGCTTCCCGTTCACCGCTATGTGCATCGCCAAACGACCGATGTCCCCGCTGAAGGTGGATGAAGAGGTGAAGGTCATCGGTATGCCAGGCGAGGACGTATGCGAACACGAAATGTTCGTTAAGATTCGATGGGAGAAAAAGACCTTGGCCGTGCCGCTCTCGCAGTTGAAACCCATTGCCGCTAGGGACGAACAGACGCATCAAGCGGTGGAGGACTGGCGCTATTGGGCCAAGATGGGTTATCAATTCTGATGTCAGATTACGATCAGCGCAGCCATGGCTTTGACACGTGAAAAGAGCGTGCATAGAATCGCGTTCACTATGGGCACTTTCTCAATCAAATTCATCCTGAAGCACACTGTTCACCAAGATCAGCAACTCACGCTTGAAGGACTGGTGGATGCTGCGGCGTTGTTCACTCAAGTGCCAGCCGACTTGATTGCTCGTATGGGGATTACACCATCCGGTGTGCGAGCGGTGCATTATGCGGATGGAACGAAGGATGTCGTTCCCGTGGCGAAGGTCGATATCGCAATCGACGGAACAGAGACGGCAACCATGGTTCTATTGGGTAAACCAAATTCCCTCATTCTGGTTGGAGCGACGACTCTAGAAACGCTCGGTCTAGGGGTCGATCCCGTTCATAAACGACTCATCCCTATTGATGCTCCAATGGCTTCTCTCTGAAGCACAATATTTTACAGATCGACTAAATCAGTCTTATCTTGTTCAATCCGCATCCTGCCGCGAGTCTTCAGTTTTCAGTGTTAAGAGAGCGGGTGAGATACTGGCGAGCGTGATACTATTCTGCCATCGAACTTATTGTAATTCAGGATAAGTGAAACCTAGCGCGGAAAGAAAGTTGTCACACGGAGACTCCAAGGTAATCCACCTCACTGCTTGGTAGTGGCATAGATTAAACCGTCGGCCCGTAGAAGCTGAGCACTCCCCTGCAGGGCACGATGAACGCGCTGATTGGATGGCTGCACCAGGTGATCACCCAGCTACGTAGCGTGGAATAGGAGGCGGATTCAAGGGACTTCTCATTCAACGCGTCAGCTAAGCTACTTCTAGTCGAGATGTGAAATGATTCATATTCGTCACATTTCCCTTTCTAGTTGGTTTCCTTCCAACGATCCTATTGCAACATCCGTTGCGCAACTTTGCATTTTGAGAGAGGATTTTCTTCTAGAGTTGCAAGGTATTGCGGCAGCCAAGATAGATAAACTCGATGAAAACACAGACGCTTGGCGGCGCATATATTTCTGGAGGAATACACTTAGAACATTAGAAGAGATCAAAAACGCCCTGAATAGGATTAATTCGGAACAGGATTATAGAGAGGCTTTAACTCACGAGCCAGTGCAGGTCCAAGAAGCGTTTCGTAATCTTAAGAAGGAGATCAATAAAACGTCGGATGATTTTATGAGAGTCCTTCGAAACACAATCGGTGCCCATCTAGATGAAGAAGCGGTTCAGAACGCCTTAAATGAGATGAATCCAGGTCGTAGAGGTTTAATCGAGGTCGGAGATACGACAGGAAAGATTCACTATAGGTTTGCAGGCGAATTGATCATGTCGATTCTCTTACCCGCAGTTCCTGACGAAGAACAGTTACAGAGGATTGAAGGCATACTTGGTAAGACCGGGAAGCTGATTCCTGCAGTGAGTGCGGTGGATAACGTTATCAACTGTTATGTCAGAGAG
>JBOHOS010000310.1:0-7042 GCA_050731295.1 Nitrospiraceae bacterium
GTCCTGAGGAGATAGGGCAGAGTCCACCACCTCAAGCTTCTCTTTCTCCCAGTGAGATGCCTCTGTTTCGTCGCAGCCAATCGAGCCCGGGCTGAGCACCTGAGACTCGACCGTCGCTAGTCCCCCAGTCCGGGGACCACCCGTTGCTCCCGGGCTTGGTCCAGCTAAATAGTTGGAATAATGGTGAAATGAATTTCTGAAACCACTGGGACAACACAAAGGAAGAGAGAAGATGGCGACAGCGAGAAATGGAGCGGGAAACGGGATTTGAACCCGCGACCCTCGCCTTGGCAAGGCGATGCTCTACCACTGAGCTATTCCCGCTCGACGATCATGAAGAGCGGATGGAATTGTACTGAGCGCGGTATTTCAAGTCAAGCCGCTCGCTAGAGCAGCGCATCAGCGATGGGTAGTCCACCATTGCATGAGGTCTTGCAGGATCGCTTGGTTTGGTTTGCCGCCGGAAGCATGACTCATGGCGCGCAGCGTGTTGAGCTGATCTTCAGCCTGTTTACGATCCTGGTCAGGGAAGGGTTCCTGACCATACCGGACGCGGCAGTACAGTTCGGTGATCGGCGTCACGAAGGATGCGGCTTCTTTCCACTCAGCGGTGATCCGTTGCGAGAATTCCAGCGGTGTGCATGCTCCGGCCTTCTGCAACCCACGTGAGGCAAGCAGTCGCAGCATGCGGGTGTAAATTCCAACAATGGCTTGCTCCCTCACCGTGTCCCGTCGGCGTGCACGATAATTTCCATACATTCCGAGCGCGATCACGGCCGGCGCACTCAGCCCAAACAGCAGCACGATGATGATCGGCCAGACGAACAGGCGTCCGTTGGGTGCAAGCCACGCATGTGCGGTCACGATGCCGCGCCGAATGGCGTCGATCAGGCGAATACCGGCGGAACGCACGTTCTCGCTTCGTTCACGAATCGCCTGGGCGACGGCCATCTGATCGCGGAAGCTGTACTGGATCACGAACCGGTCCCATTTTAGTCTGGTCGAGTCGATGAAGCTGCCGAACTTTCGCCACAACGGATCAGGCGCACCGGCGCCTACCGTGGGGGTGGGATCAAACGTGATCCATCCTGAACGAGGGAAGAAGACTTCGACCCAGGCATGGGCATCTTGCTGGCGAACCCGATAATAGTTTCCGAATTCGTTCCACTCGCCGGGAAGAAAGCCCGTGACCAACCGCGCAGGAATTCCTAGCGTGCGGAGCATCACCACCATCGCGGTGGCATAATGCTCGCAGTAGCCGGTCTTCCGTCTGAAGAGAAAGTCTTCCAAAGGCTGAAAGCCGTCTTCCATGCCGACATCGAGGCTGTAGCGATAACCGGCCACAAGGTGGTGTTGAACGGCCATAATCTGCTCGTACGGCGTTCTTGCATGACGAGTCACCGATACGGCCAAGTCCACGATTCGTGGGTTTAACGGCGGCAATTGTAAAAAATGGTCTGTAATCTCGGTGGGATAGTCAAAGGATGCAGCGACCCTGTCTTCCTGCGCCATCGTCGGTGGCGCCGAAAAGGCCATGTACTGAAACCGGGACGTCATGGGAACGGGTAAAGACCATCCGTTCGATTCATCGGTTTGAACCGCCACGAAGTTGCCTTGGACTTCATCCACAAGCGGCATGCCGAACAACACCGACGTGTCGAGCGCTTCAATCAGAATTTGTTGTCGAATGGGCGCCGCGTTCCTTGTCTCAGCGCGTTCGCTTGGCGTCGCAAAGATCCCCTCCTCGTTTCGGAGAACCAAGCGGCGGCGAGCGAAGGTGTTCGTCCATGAGCGTCCGTTGTACCGATCGAAGGTCACCCCGCGAAAATACAGGTCTTCGGGCGGAGGACCTTCCAGATCGGGGAATTGCACGCGCATGACCAGGCTCTGATCCTGTTTCACCGCGCCGATACCTCCTAAGTTGACGTTTTCAGAGAATCCCGTCGTCCGAATGGGGGACCGGCCGGCTTTCTGAAAAAATCCAAATCCTGTTCGAGGCATGAGAAAAAAGATGCTCAACGTGAGGCAGAGGGCGCCGATGGCAATCACATTCGTCGTCCAAAAGAACCGCATGGAAAGCGGCACGCGTTCCAATACCTGCTCGGAGCCTTGACGCCCGACGATCTCGTCCGCTTCGCGGTTCAAATGCCAAAGGAGCAAGGCCCAGATCGCCGTGAGCAAATACGCCACGAACACGACGGCATACCACAGGTCAATGGTGAGCATGGCCGCGGACAAGAACTCGAGAAAGCTGATGACATAGAGATGGAGAAAATCGCTGTGATGGCGGAGGGTGAAGAGCTTATGGGTCATCAAGAGGACCAGGACATACATGCTCGCTTGAAGCAGATCTTGCGTCCCCCAGAGCAGATCCATTCCCGAGGCGACGAATGCGGCGATCATCATCCCGTTCCAGGTCATGCGGGACAGTCGAAAGACGATCCAATTCCGACCCGTGCCGGTGATTCGCGCGAGGCTCACGGCTATCGAGAGGCATCCGATCGCAACCAAGACGACCTGCAGCTTGCCGGTCGCGATCAGCGCGACAAAGCCGATGCTGGTCTGCAAGACCGCACTCCAATGTAAGGCTCGTTGTATCGTCATCCCGGTCACGTGACATCCGATGCGATAAGAAATCTGCTGACGCCTCGACAGACATCCATAATGCGAGGCTCCGAAAGAGGAAGAACGACGATACTGTACTCCGAACTGCCGGAAAGATCCCCGAGCGCCTGGATGGCTCCGGACGATGGCACGCCTGTCGGCTCGCACAGCGCGAGCAGCGTGAGCAGGCGGGAAAAATGCGCCTCTCCGATTCCAAAAGGCACGTCGTCTCCGCCAACGAGGAGCCGAATCTGATAGTCGCGCTGCCGAAAAAAATGGGCAAGAGAGGCGGTGAGGATCACAGCCTCTTCAAAGCGGTCCTCGAAAGATCGGGAACCGGTCTTATCAGCCGTGTGGTCCGGTAAACCGGTATGCAAGGCCAGCGTGACGCGCTGTTGATTCTCGGCCTCGGTTTCACGGACCATCAACTGGGTTTTTCTCGCCGTTGTTTTCCAGTGGATCGTGCGCGAATCGTCCCCCGGTTGGTAGAGCCTAATATTGTGCAGGCCGGTGCCCTGGCCTCGCTGAAGAATCGGCTCGCCTTGCCCGTAGGCCGTCAACTGGTGCAGCAGGGCGCCGGGCAGAGCCCGGATCTGCGGATACACCAAGACCTCGCCAGGAAGCGGCAGGGTCGCCGCTTTCGCGAAGAGGCCGAACGGAAAGCGGGTGACGAGCTTCACCCCGTCCAGACGGTAGCGACCTCGTCGTGGGACGAGCAGCGAGTACGACCGCCGCAGGGTGGCGCCCGGCGCGAGATGGAGCAGGTGAATGCCGCAGTCGACGGGCTTCTCCGAGACGATATCCATGACCTGTAAAGAAAAGGTGGAGAGGTGCGCCTTTCGATTCGTGATCACGATGCTCGCCGTCGCCGGCCGATTGGCAAAGAGATGGGCGGGCAGGAGCCGGCGGATGTCGAGTTGGCGAAAACACTGCTCCGAGAGGATTCCTGAAATCAGGATGAGGCTGAGCATCATGGCAAAGAACAGATAGAGGAGGTTGTGCCCCGTGTTGATCGCTGCTGCGCCGACGCCCAATGTGAGCAAGAGAAAGCGGGTCCCTTCAGGAGTCAGGCGGATGGAACGATGGCGGGAAAGCCGACGAAGAAATTGTCCAACCGGTATGAATCGCACGGTAGCTCTCAGACATCCGCCAAGGTCACACGACGCGTGGCGTGTGGTCATCACGGAACGCGCATGGCTGACGGCTTTCCTCAGAGCGGAACGGGCACAAGTTCCAAGATATCCCGGATGACCCGCTCGGCGTCTTCAATGCGGCGCCCCCGGAATCCTGCGCCGCCGGCGAGCGTCACCCGATGAGGCAGCACCACGGGCGCCAGTTCTTTGATATCGTCGGGCAGGCAATAGGCTCGTCCCCGGACCAGCGCGAGCGCCTTGGCCGCTCTGGAGAGCGAGACGGCCCCGCGCGTGCTGACACCGAGCGCCAGCAGGTCGCTCCGGCGGGTTTCGGTCACAATGGCAAGCAGATAATCGAGCAAACTTTCGTCGACACGGATTTTGTCGACGGCATGCTGAAGCTCGATCACCTCGTCCGCGGTGAGCACGGGCGTCAATTCATCGGAGGGATGCAGAGCGGCCGGCCGATCGAGAATTTTCTTTTCGGCGGACAGATCAGGGTACCCGATCCGAATCAACATTAGAAACCGGTCCAATTGTGACTCCGGCAGCGGGAAGGTGCCGTGGTGCTCGGCGGGATTCTGGGTGGCAATGACCATGAAAGGCTGAGGGAGATCGCGGGTTTCATTATCCATCGACACCTGAGACTCATTCATGGCTTCGAGCAAACTACTTTGCGTTTTCGGGGTCGTCCGGTTGATTTCGTCCGCCAGGACCACGTGTGAAAAAATGGGGCCCGGCATGAATTCAAAGGCTTGCTTCTGCCGATTGAAAATGGAGACGCCCAGAATATCGGACGGCAAGAGATCGCTGGTGAACTGAATCCGTCGAAAGGAGCAATCAATGGACCGCGCGAGGGCGTGCGCCAATGTGGTTTTGCCGACCCCGGGCACATCTTCAATCAAGAGGTGGCCGCGGGCCAGCAGACAGACGACGGCCCATTCGATGACGTGGGGTTTCCCCTTAATAACACGCTCAATATTGGCTTGCAGGAGTTGGGCTTTCTTCGTCGTGGTCATGGGTTGAATGCCGGCGGTTGTCGTGCGGCGGGATGAAAAAAGTCTAGCAAACGACCGTCAGAGCGTCAATGACGCGCCTTCATCGGGCAGCAGGATCAGGAGCCACGGCGGATCTTCCTCGGTCATCGTTCGAAAAAAACGCGCGGTTCGGCTGCAGGGGATTCCCTTGAACTCGGCGCCGCGACGCACTTCCGCATAGCGGAACCGATACGGCGATCCCTGCTGCCCCAGCACGCGGGGAATGGCCGGGCGGAGCTCGGCTCGATCGGACAGCACAAGCGAGCCTCCAATGGGAAGTCCGGACAGCCGGGTGTAGAGGGGACCGAACAGATCCGGGATCAGCGATCGCTCGAAAATGATGTCCCGCGGCCGGAGAGCAGGGTCGGCGAGAAGCTGAGACAGGATTTCCCAGAAGACCTGTGAATCCACGGAAGCCAGAATGCACAATTGTCCCGATCGGGACAGGAGATCCAGGAGCGCCAGCGGGCCGCGAATCTCAAATTTCCACCGCGGAAAGAGCAAGGCCCGTCCTGCGTGCCGCACCTCGAGCGCGTCTTCTCCTTGGAACCGAACGGCCTGAAATTCGCCTTTCGTCTTTCGAAGATGTTGGTCGATCAGGAGCGGCGAGATTCGGGTCGGTTCATAGGCAAAGGTCGGCGTGGCCGGGGCATAGCAGCTTGCGATGGTATATCGCGGCCATTTGCCCTCCACCATGTCCAAGTCGAACATATCTTGGTTGCCCCAGAACCGGAAATGAAGGCCCGGTGAATGCTTTTGAAGCCGCTCGACAAGACGCGGGTCCGCCTGAAGCGGCCCGCCTAACTGTGAACCGGGCTGAATTCGATCCACGCAGTGAAGAGTCAATGCCTTGCCTTGCTGCCGAAGCGCAGGCAGGTAGTGCTCGACGAGTTCCTCGGCAAATGACAGATCGCCCGCGCCAAGGTCGAGCGCTGACGCCACGTCGGCCTGAAGCAAGACATCGAAGGGATTCGGCTGTGCGCGGAGCGCCCGCTCGATATCAACCGGGCTCAACCGCGAAATGGGACCCGACCGCCGGGGAGCAGCCGTCAGGCCGAAGAAGACACAGAGCGCGCGGATCGCCTTGGTCGGGGGAAGCCCGGTCAGGCGCTTGAGGCTATCTTCTCCCGGAAGAGTCTGGATGAGGTCGCCGCCGCTATCCAAGCTATGAAGCAGACCATCGCGCAGTGACGCCGGAAGCGAAGACGCGTGGATCGCGTCCGTCAGGCGCTTAAGCGTTGATCGAATCGATGAGGGGCCTACCAATTGGCGGGACAGGCGCCAGGAGTCTGCGTCGCGCTCGCGCGACCGCCTCAGTTGCTCATGAAACTCAATAACGATCTGCGACTCTACGGTCATGAAGAAGGCTCAACCGAATGCGATGCGAGGAACGACGATCGCGTCAGAATTGCGCAAGGTGAAAGCAGAATATCCGCCCACGGGTGTGCGGTCAAGCGGGGCTTGCCGTCATGATGAGGCTGTGTTACTACCACACTATGCCACATTCGTTTTTGCTTCGTCTCATCATGTCGGCGATGCTGCTGGTCCTTCACGCGCCGGCTGCTCAGTCGGCTGACATGCTTCCTGCTAATGGATTCAGGGAATGGCAAATCATCGACGTCAAGGCCGCTCGCCCGATTTCCTTCGAGGAGTGGGGGGATCTTCTAAACGATCAAGACGTGATCTATCTCGGCGAGGAGCATCGGAACAAGTGGCACATTGAAGCGGCGCTCCGAATTCTTCGGGTGCTGATCGAGCGACACCGGAACCCCGTGTTGGCCGTAGAGATGTTCGGATGGGACGGGCAAGCCGGGTTGAACCGGTACCTGTCGGAGGAACAGACATCCCGGGATCAATTCTTGGAAGCGTCACGATGGGATCAGAACTGGGGCGGGTCCTTCGACGATTATGCCCCCCTGATCACGTTCGCCAGGGATCAACGCGTACCCGTGCTCGCCTTGAATCCGCCGCGACCGTTGGTTCGCCGTGTCGCCTCGCATGGGCTGGCTCGGGCGTTGGCGGATGTCGAGATGAGCCGCTGGGGCATGCAGGGGGAGACCTTCGTCGACAATCCGGCGTATCGAGACGTCATCGTCCGACAACTACGGCTGTGTCACGGAGGCATGTCGGAAGAAGGCTACCAGCGCATGTACGAGGCCTCTCTGTTTCGCGATGAGAGCATGGCGAAGACGATCACTGACCACTTGGCCCGCATGAAGAATGGAGAAGAAGGAGCAGGTCCGATGATCAGTTATACCGGAGGGGGAC
>JBOHOS010000311.1:0-3588 GCA_050731295.1 Nitrospiraceae bacterium
CTGTGGCACGGAGCGAGCGTAAAGATTGCGACAGCGGCGGCTACTATGAAAGAAGAGGGCCTGTAGATATCCATATTCGTACTCCCTAACTGCATTGCCTTACCAGATTGCAGCGAGTCGGGGGCTAGTGCGGTACGGCCCCTTCCCGTGCCCGAACCATATGTAGATATCGGCTCGGCCTCCTCGCGGATCGCCCTGAAGGAGCGTTGGGCCTGGCAGCCCGGTGTCCGCATAGTTGTGATCGATCTGCGGGCGTCAAGCCCAGTGGCCATGCTGTAGGTTTTCAAGATCGAGCCGGGCACGAACATCTTTTCGCGTTCTGCTTACAGATGGCCGAGCCGCCTGCCTGATGCGTCTGCCGAAGCTGATTTGCTCGACTCATGGCCATGTCGCCTCGTGGTAAGGCGGGACATCAGACCGAATTTCGGTTACACAAGAGCGGGGGCGTCCCGACGGTAGCGCGGATTGAGCTACATCAGGCGGAAACGGATCGACTGCAGAACGCAGGCGGATCTTTCGTGGAGGTGTGACGGCGCGAGGTCTCGTGAGGCGCGGCCTGTGTCATTCGGAGACTCCCCGTTCAGGTCGCAGGAGAACTCTTACGCGCTTTGCCGGCGTAGGTCAAGCTGCGGAATGGTCTATCTCATCGAGGCCGACTTCGAGACTGTGATGACAAGCCTGGTGCGCGTGGGTTTCATTTGGACTGCGATCTAATATCAAGAGCGGCCGGATCGGCCGGGAATCGCCGCGGCTGTTCAAATCGGAAGGGTCGCCTTGCAGATTCATTTCGAGACAAGATTCCCTTGATCCATTTTCTCGAATCCCTCGAATATGTCGGGGATGGATTTCAGCATGCCGAAGAATCCATACACCATCACCCCGTGATGAGCTCGTAAATGGAAGTTTCTCATATCCTCCTGAAGAGAATCCCACCCATCCGCGAACCCTGTGACAAAGAGAATGACCGCTACGGTCAGATTGACATAGAGATTATTCACTTTTTGCTTGAGAGCCATCGCGACTGTATGGCTGTGTGCCGTTCGCATCTCGACGGTCGCTAAGTTCCGTCACAAGTTGACGTGACATTCATTGGTGGTTGATGATGAGTGACGCTGGACCATTCGGAACTTTCTTCTGGAGTGAAGCTTCAATACTGATTTAGCCTGATCGTGTCAAGTCCCTCAATCAAGGACATGAGGTTGTTCAAACTATGACACGCGGCCTACTCGACATTTCGATGAGGCTCGACTAGGCGATCCGCAGCGCCGCCCGAGGATTCTTCCGGTTGTGAGATTCTCTTGAGCCGACCCCTATAAATGTATTATGTGTTGATTGGGGTCGGAGCCTGCGGGAACGGACAACGTCGTTCCCTCGCCTCCGACATCCGCGCCGACTCTCTACGAGAGCAAGAAGGTGATCGTGCTGCGCGTGACCTCTCTGCTCCCTCTGATTGTTCTCTGCACGGCATGCTCATCGATTCCCTGTCACCCGTATCGCCTGGCGCCGGGACCGGGGCACTCTGAAGCCAATTTAAAGGCGGAAGACCGGCCTGCCAGAGAGGGATCGTCGAGCGACGGCATGTTTATCGGGATCGCCATGTCCGGCGGGGGCAGTCGGGCGGCGAATTTTTCCGCGGCCGTGTTGCTGAAGCTTCGAGCGTTGGGCGTTCTGGACCGCGCCGATTATTTGTCGCCAGTGTCCGGAAGCACGTTGGCGGCTGCCTACTATGCCCTGGAAGGGCACGAGTATTTCGCGTGGTCCCGTTTGAGCCGGCGGGAGATGAGCTTCACGGAGGCTGAACTCCGAGAGCAGCTTTCTCCGGACTTCCAGCTTCGGTATGTGGCCCGCTGGTTCTTGCCATGGAACGCGTTACGGTATTGGTTCACAAGCTTCAATCGGACCGACATCATGTTCGACGTGTTGGACTCGAATCTCTACCATGGCGCGACATTCGACGATCTGAAAGCGAACGGTCCCAAGTTGCTCATCAATGCGACCGACCGCGAAGACCTCGAGCGATTCAATTTGACGGCGGTCGAATCGAAGGCCTATGGGTTGGCTGATGCCGATCTGACGCATCGGCGGTTCGTGTTTGCCGATGAGCGTGTGTATGGGGCCAACCTCAATCCACTGCCCATTTCGGTGGCGACCACGGCCTCGCTGGCCGTGCCGGGATTATTCCAAGACGTGACGTTGCCGATTCCGAAGGCGACCGCGCCCGATCATGCCCCGGGCTATCTCCATCTCGTGGATGGGATGGTGACGGACAATCAAGGCCTGCTCACCCTGCTGGAGATTCTGCAGCAATCGGTGAGAGATCACACCTTTGCGACGACGTACCCGAACGGATGTGTCCTGATCTCGATTGACGCCGCTCCCAACTTCACCAATTGGGCGCGCGACAAGGATGAGACACGCCGCGAATACAAGGATTATCTCTTCGATCGCAATCTGGCCGACGCCGTGGACTCCATGCTGCTTCACCAGCGAGAGCAAACCCTGAACCTGGTCGGTCTCGCGCCGCACGAGATCCTCGAACAGGTGACCGTCAAAAAGGCGTTCAAAATCGCACCCAAGTCCGATGATCCCTCGACGTGTGACTTCTGGCATATCGCGCTCCGCCATATTCCGATCACGGATGCGGCGGGGCGCGAGCTGGTCTGGTACCCCACGGAGCTCGATATCACGCGGCAGAAGCAGGATTTTCTGTTTGACGCCGCCTGCCAGGCCGCCAGGAAAGGCTGGAATGCAGGGGCTAGGGGCCTGTTCGGACAACACGATACGGACATGACTTGTTGACCCCATTGACCGACCCCACTTCGTGGCGGTGAGCTGACCATGACCGAACTGCTGTCCAGAGACCACTCGATCCTGGAACGGCCCTATATGGAATATCCGCCGTTCGGGGTGAATCCGCGCGGCGAGAAGATCCGCGACGTCAGCGGAGTCACCGTGCGCGCCAACGTGGATTATCTTGAAGAAGTCGTGAGCCGGGCCGAAGGACCCGAGGCGGGTCGGCAAGCGGTGGAGGAGTTATGCTGGCTGTTGAACCAGCGCCAGCGCGACACCGCCTATCATGTTACGCCGAAATTTCTCACCAATGTCTGGAACAGCTACTCCTACGAGTTTGTCTGTTATCTGGGCGAATTCTGCCGGCTCGTCTCCAAAGACCCGCTGTTCCCGTTTCATGTCGGACGGGAGCGGTTTATCTCCCCCATCATTCAGACCTTGGGGCGTCCATTTCCGGTGCACCAGATCTACAAAATGTTCCCGCACTTCGGAGAAAAGTTCGCCAAGGGGTCGATTCATTTCGAGGCGGGCGCCGTCACCGATCGCTCGGCCGTGCTCCGCATGAAATTCATGGAGCATGTCTATGAGCAGTTCGGTCCTTATCGGAAGGGGTGCGCGGCCTTGATCTGCCAGTCGTCGAAGGGCGGTCTGGCATCGGTGCCGCAACAGGTCCATCATCTGCCTCCCGCCGCCATTACCGATCGAACCTGCATTGCCGACGGGGCGGAATACTGTGAATGGGAGTTTACCTGGACTCCGAAGCATCAATCGGGGTTCCTCGGGCCGCTGCTCTCGGGA
>JBOHOS010000312.1:0-1080 GCA_050731295.1 Nitrospiraceae bacterium
GGTGAGACCACATTCAGCGACCAGTTCGTGAACGAGGATCTCCATGAATGAGAAATCGGTGATCATGATTGCCTATTATTTTCCCCCAGAGGGTAATGCTGGGGTCTATCGCCCGCTCCGCTTCCTCAAGGAGCTGGATAGGAAGGGATGGCATACGACAGTGGTCTGCTGCGAACCCTATGAGTACGAACGATACGATCCGCAGCTCCTCAGTCAAGTGCCGAAAGACTCGCAGATTGTCCGAATCAAATACCGGGATCCTTGGCGAGCATTTCAGACCTGGCGCGGAGCCCGTGTTGAGCGCAAACTGGCCGGCTCATCTCACGAGGAAGCGCAGCAGGTCGTGGCCGGACATCATGCCCCATGGCGGTCAAAGCTTCGTGAAGAGGTCAGGATGGCTGAGGCCTGGGTATACCGCCCTGATATCGCGATGCCCTGGATACGGCCTGCGGTTGAACGTATACGAGACGCCTGTCGCCTGAATCGGCCAAATGTATTCTGGGCTACGATCGGACCGCTCTCTGCAGGAGTGGCCGCGTACCGCGCATCCCTCGCCACGGAGATCCCGTACGTACTCGACTTCCGTGACCCCTGGGGGTTGGAGTATTACGCCGAAGAGGTCAGACGCCCGGCGTGGGCAAGAGAAGCCGATCGACAGGTCATGTGTCGCATGTTCGAGCGGGCGCAGGCAGTTGTATTCCTGTTCGAGTCCATAGCCGAATGCTATGTGCGGGCATTCGCCGGAGCGTTGGATAGAAACAAAATTCACATCATTCCAAATGGCTTCGATGGAGCCGTTGAAGCTTTCGTGCATGCGCCGGGTTCGCGGTGCAAAGTCCTGTATGCCGGCACATTACACAGTTACCGGTACGATACCTTGCTCGAAGGGCTCGTCTTGTTGAAAAAGAAGGACCCGCAGCGGGCCAGACAGCTACAACTTCTGTTCGTCGGTGAAGGTCTGCAAGAATTGACGGACCGGGTTGCCGGTTTAGACCTTTTGGATCTGGTTGAAACGGCTCCACCCACCTCGCATGCCGAAATTCGCCGCCTTCAACGTGAGTCCCATGCTCTTCTCGTGCT
>JBOHOS010000313.1:0-2299 GCA_050731295.1 Nitrospiraceae bacterium
GTTATAAGGGTGGGATCGTGTCCTTCGTCGAGCACCTGAACGAGGCCAAGACGCCCCTGCACAAGCCGATCTTCGTTGCGATTGAAAAGAGCGACATGATCCTGGAAGTGGCGCTTCAGTACAACGATGGGTACGCCGAAAATCTGTTCTCTTTCGCCAACAACATCAACACGCGGGAAGGCGGCACGCACCTGGTCGGCTTCAAGGCCGCATTGACCCGAACGATCAACAACTACGCCAACGCCAACGATCTGCTCAAAAAAGATACCGAGTCGCTGACCGGCGATGACGTTCGAGAAGGGCTGACCGGCGTCGTCAGCGTCAAGCTGCGCAACCCCCAGTTCGAAGGACAAACCAAGGGCAAGCTCGGCAACAGCGAGGTGAAAGGCATTGTCGAGGCGGCCATCAATGAGGCGCTGGGGAACTATTTCGAAGAGAATCCGACGATCGCGCGGAAGATCATCGGCAAGGCCATCGACGCGGCCCGGGCGCGCGAAGCGGCGCGCAAGGCGAAGGAACTGATTCGGCGCAAGAGCGCGCTGGATGCAGGCTCGCTTCCCGGCAAATTGGCCGATTGTTCTGAAAAAGATCCTGCGCACAGCGAGCTCTACATCGTCGAGGGGGATTCAGCCGGCGGCTCGGCAAAGCAGGGCCGCGATCGAAAGTTCCAGGCCATCCTGCCGATCAAGGGCAAGATCCTCAACGTCGAGCGCGCGCGGTTCGACAAAATGCTCTCGAGCGAAGAGATACGGGTGCTGATCGTGGCGCTGGGGACCGGCATCGGACGAAAGCGGGAGGACAGCGCACCCGGCAAGGACGACAAAGAGTCGTTTGATATCACCCGCGCCCGCTATCACAAGATCATCCTGATGACCGACGCCGACGTGGACGGCAGCCACATCCGGACGCTCCTCCTGACCTTTTTCTATCGCCAGATGGCCGAGCTGATCGACCATGGCTACATCTACATTGCGCAGCCGCCGCTATTCAGAGTGAAAAAAGGCAAGACGGAGCGGTACCTCAAAGACGAGGCCGCGCTCAACGAATACCTGTCGGACCTGGCGGTGGAAGACGTGCAGGTCTACGTCGAGAGCGCTCAGGATTATGTCACCGGCCGCCGCTTGCTGCCGATCCTCAAGAAGCTGATCGCCTTTGAAAACCTTCTGGCCCGGTTCCGAAAGAAACAGCACGAGACCGGCATTCTGCGCGCGTTCCTCGACGAGCCGACGCTGGATCGCGACCTCCTGAAGAATACGACAGCGCTGAAAAAGATCATGGCGAGCGTCAAGAAGACCCTGGCGCTGGCCTATCCCAAGTCGGATGTCACGATCGACACGGCCGTGGAAGAGGAACACCAATCGAACAAGATCATTTGCCGGGTGCCGATCGGCGGCATGGTCCACAGCGTCGAGATCACGCATGAGCTGGTCGGGTCCGCCGACTTTCGCGAACTTCAGCGGCTGGCGCCGTCCGCCATCGGGTTGGGCCGCGCGCCGTATAAGATGAAGGTGGGCGACGTCGAGACCGAATACCTCTGGGCGGCGGATCTGGTGCGCGCGATTCTGGAGACCGGAAAGAAGGGATTGACGCTCCAGCGATACAAGGGGCTCGGCGAGATGAATCCGGAGCAACTCTGGGAAACGACCATGAACCCGGAGACGCGGACGCTGTTACAAGTCAAGCTGGAGGACATTGCGGGCGTCGAGGATATCTTCTCCACGCTGATGGGCGATGAAGTGGAGCCGCGCCGCAATTTCATCCAGCAGCATGCGCAGGAAGTGAAGAATCTGGATGTTTGATATTCTAGCGGTCAGCTTTCAGCTATCAAGAAGCACGACATCAGGGAGACTAGAGTGAAATATTTATTTGGCGACGACAGGTATGTCTCTTACGAACAGCGATACCATGTTCGCATACAGCGGTGAACCTGAAGTGATGAAGCCTTTGAGATTTGGCTTCAGGCTTGACAGGGCTAGCTCTTAACCCTTTTTACTGATGGCTGGAAGTCTTTGACTTGTAGGATGCTCAAAAAGCCCATCCAACAAGGCCGCAGCCGAGGAAGAACCGGAGGCGTAGCCTCTGGGCTACGTTGAGGATTGTTCCGAGGCGAGAACGCAGTTGGGGGGCTTGTTCAGCATCCGTGGAGAAATAGATGCCCGTTGACGAACGCCTAATCCAAATCAACATCGAAGACGAGATGAAGTCGTCGTATCTCGATTACGCGATGAGCGTGATCGTGGGGCGGGCGCTGCCGGACGTCCGCGATGGTCTCAAACCCGTGCACCGTCGGATTCTATAC
>JBOHOS010000314.1:0-1054 GCA_050731295.1 Nitrospiraceae bacterium
ACCGTACCCTCATCTCCCAAGATGACTTTGATCCGCTGGCCATACTTTTTTTTTGCCGTCTCATCACTTAGTATGATTTGTCCTCGTTCTGTCAGACTTTTTATCTTGTGCGTACCTTCAATGACGACGTGCGGTCCTGAGTCAATGTCGACGCTAGTGAGGTAGACAAACACCGTCAGCGACTTGAAATCGAGCGTGTCATAATGAAAAGCATCGCCATCGTGCTGCAACGGTTCGAGATGCGCAGAAGGAATGAATGTTCTCCGCTCGCCGGCATCACCGAAGGACCATTTCAACTGAGTGAGCCATAGAATTGGCTCAGCCCCGAGGTATCGTTTCGCGATTTCCACAATTGTTTCGTTACGAGCCAGTTGATCGATCGCTTCACACTCTTTGTGCGGATTCCAATATTTGAGTCTCCTTGTGCTCTGACAGTAATTCATGATATCGGCAACAAACTCCGCAGGGAGCTGAGCCGCTTTGACGTAGCCGAATTCATTCAGACTGTGTACGACTTGATCCACGCCTAGGGTCGGAAACAACTCACGCTTATCAGTTCGTATTGGCCGGCGGTTGTTCGATCTCCGATAGTATCGGATAGCGGGTTGCCTCAACGGTCCCAGGATCAAGTACCCGCGCAGGACCTGCATGAATCGAAGCGCCCCGCGCCTCTTGTGCACGTAATACCTCAATGCATAATAGAGGCGAGCATACGGCGATGCTGCGCTCGCGTATGAGTCTGACATGAACAGGTTCACATAGCGTCTGTAGAGTCCTTTCACATGCATAGCGGCGGACCTGGGCAGAAAGCTGTACAGGTAGAACAATATGGGAGTCCATTGGATTCTATGCTTGAGACTCTCCAAGAGCTTCTTTCGGGCCAATCGCCCGTTTTGTTGACTTAGATAGATTGTGCCTAGTTGGCAATACAGCGAGGCGAGCTGGTTGTTAATGTTCCTTGCGTCTCGTTCGTTCAAAAACCCGCGATCATGCGAGACGTTTTCCAATACGCGGATACGCGACTCAGCCACCATCCGGCTATTCAGGCTGATGT
>JBOHOS010000315.1:0-1727 GCA_050731295.1 Nitrospiraceae bacterium
TCTCGTAAACAATCAGGCCCGCTGGTTCTTGTTGCCCTTTATGAAGCAGCCTAGAGCGATGGCGGCTCACCCCGGGTGGCACGTGGCGGTCGTGACAACGTTTGTGGGAGGCGCCGAGTCGATCGACATGATCGAGGAGACGGTGCGGGCGTTAAGAGCCATGGCATACCCGCACGACACCTGGGTGCTGGACGAAAGTGATGATGCCGGGGTCAAGCGCGTATGCCAACAATTGGGAGCCTATCACTTCAGTCGGAAGCATCTCCCTCACTACCAAACCGCGGAAGGTCTTTTTCAATCGGCCAGCAAGCACGGAAATTATAACGCGTGGCTGTACGAAACCGGGTTCGACCGATATGACATCATCTCGGCGTTCGATCCCGATCATATCCCGGACCGAGCCTTTCTGACCCAGGTGCTTGGATATTTTACTGATCGACGCGTCGGTTATGTTCAGGTTGCCCAAGCCTACTACAACCAACATGCCAGTTTCATTGCCAGGGGCGCCGCCGAAGAGACCTACGCTTATTATTCTTCCGTTCAAATGGCCAGCTACGGCTTGGGATACCCGATTGTCACCGGATGCCACAACACCCATCGCGTGTCGGCCCTCAAAGAGGTTGATGGGTTTGCCCCGCACGACGCGGATGATCTTCTGATCACGCAGCTGTATCGATCTCGAGGATGGCAGGGCGTGTATGTGCCCAAAATCCTGGCACGAGGCCTGACCCCCGTGGATTGGAATGGATATCTCGGCCAACAACGCCGATGGGCGCGTTCCGTCTTAGATCTCAAAATTCGCCCGTACACAAAGCTCTCCCGTCGGGTGCCCTGGAAAACTCGAGCGATGAGTTTCTTGCACGGCCTGAACTATATTCACAAAAGCGTGCTCATCCCGGTTGGGCTCGTTCTCATGGCGGTCGTGCTTGCAACCGGATCAGCGCAAAACCTATTGACGTGGGAGTTCCTGTCGCGGGTCTCGCTGCTCGCGGTGACCTTGCAACTCTGCGAACTGTATCGGCAGCGATTTTATCTGGACTGGCCGCGCGAGTGGGGGTCGCATTGGAGAGCAGGTCTGTTGCAGATGGCCAAATGGCCGTATCTTCTGCAGGCGCTCTGGGATGTCGCCTTGGACCGTCGCCTTGCGTACGCGCTGACCGCGAAAGTGCGCCAAGCGTCGAGGCCTGCCGTGATGATGTGGCCCCAACTGGTGGTCGTGATGGTGATCAGTCTCGCCTGGATGGTGGGAACGCTCTCGGGCAATCTCGTGAATCCATGGCTCCACATCTGCGCGGGAGCCGTGGTCATCCCCTCACTCATCCTGATGATGACGGAACGGTGGACCTACCCTGCGCCATACACACGGGGCGGCACGGACGTGCACGACTCCTTCCCCCGTCCGCCCCATCTCGTTGACGAACACTCTCTGAGCGCCGAGGAGTCCTGAACGCGCATGTGCGTTTACGCAAATGGACATCGTTCGGAGGTAGAGTCTTATTCTGTTTCTGGCCTGAGGCTGCCGTGTCGGCCTCCATTTGGGCACTGACAAGACTGTGGGTTTATTCGGCCAGATAGGGTTTCAGCTCTTGGGAGAATTCACGTAACGTCTGTCCATCCTGCTCCCACGCTTCCATAAACGCCGCAAACCGGGGTTTTTCATAGACGCCCGGCATCCAGGCACTGACCAAGAGATGGCCTTCCGGAGTCCAGAATGCCCGCGCCACTCG
>JBOHOS010000316.1:0-5060 GCA_050731295.1 Nitrospiraceae bacterium
TAAACCGCTCGAACGTTTCGAGTTTCTTCGCGGCTTGCGGATCAAGCCGTTCTAACATGGTCTGTCTGATTTCTGGTTTCAAGGTGAGGTATTTGGCGGCAAGGCCTGTCGCGAAGTATTGGATATGCTCCCCTCCTCCCTTTTCCATAGTTCCCACTTCAACGTTATTGTCGATGGTCGCAAGGAAAGACGGCATGTCCGCTTTAAATGTTCCACCTTGACACGATTCCTGTTCGACAAAGACCGGCGCCCAAGCCATTTCCTTCCTGTTATATCCTAATCGTACGGTGTCGGGTACTTGGGCAGTAAGTCCTGACCAAGCGACCTTGAGCCCAAACGAGGTATCGGTGCCGAATATGAACGGACGCACATCTTGAGGTCCTGGCATGTCAAATGATTTTCCAAATGCGTCCTTGACCGGTTTTTCATTGAGACAAACTGTGCTGGATTGAATATCTCTTGGGTCTTTTTCTCCTGGGTCTCCAGCCCATCGTGCCATTGTCGCCGCTGCATCCCCGCCAGAAAACGTTCCTGACACATCGGCGAACAGACCCAGGAGGCCTTTCCAATTTGATCGAAAGCTCGCGGCGACCGTAGGGGTTTGTCCACCCGCGAACGTTGGGGCGATGACAACCTCTTTCCGAGCGATAGAAATTTCGGCGGTGGGAGGCTTGGAATCTACATCGATGCCGATGTTGGACTTGGTCATAAACAACACATTCTCGCGTCCAACTGAACACCCGACCGTCAATGTGAATGAAAGAACTAATGTGGCAACTCGCGTTGTCCTGCGCATGAACGTTTCTCCCTCAGGGAATGCGGCCATTGGGTCCCTATTCGGACATCCAAAAAGCTTGAGCTGGGCCATTGGAGACATATCGCAGTGTTTGGATCGATGATCTCAAGGCGCTGTCGTCTTTCCCACCCGAGCAGGAGGTAGGCTCCGTTGTCAGCCTTGCCAATTGCGAATCCGAGTGTATCGGTTCCTCGGACGATCGACTTACTGCCGTCTTTTGGGGCAGAAACTTTGAGGACCATGTGACCAATCCCCCAGATGTGTTCAGCTCTCGTATCCTAGTCGTAATAATGGATCGCACAGCCCCTGAGCGCGCTGATTGTCAGGATAAGGCTCAAAACGCAAGGGCCCGTGTGTGGAAACTGGTTTCCAACCATCGCGTGTATGAAACAGATTTTCACTTTCCTATCAGTGTGGACAGTCAGGCTGGTTGGCCAGCAAGACGGATACCACTTCTATGGCTAAAAGAAAGCTAGGGAAGGAGTTTCGTCCTTATCAGTACTTATCTAGTTCCAAAGAGGTGTTGGAGTGTGACCGCGCCGTCTTGATTACTGAAAACGTATCCAAAAAGATGTGAGAGGTTATCTCATCCGATACAGGCTCCGCGTGCGATACGATGCCCATTCGAGAGAACTTTGCGTCTGAAACTACCGAATGGCAGGATTGGGTGAGGCGAGAGGTCGGGGTGGGGAAGGGCACGAGTGAGCCGACCCAGAGACCCTCTCAGGCAGACCTACTCATGATCGAGCAAGGCTGCCTGAGAAAACGCGAAGTGCTATCGTCGTCAGCCTCTGGCGACTTGGAACTCCTCCTTATCGGTTTCTTCTTTGAGCCGCGTGAAAATCATCCGCCCCGCCGTGGTCTGCAACACGCTGGTGACGACGACATCCATGTTCCGCCCGATGCACCGTTTCGCATTGTCCACGACGATCATCGTGCCATCGTCCAAGTAAGCCACGCCTTGCCCGGCTTCTTTGCCTTCTTTCAACACAAAGACGCGGATGGTCTCGCCCGGCAGAACCACCGGCCGGAGCGCATTGCAGAGTTCGTTGATGTTGAGCACACGCACCCCCTGCAGCTCCGCCACCTTGTTGAGGTTGAGATCGTTCGTGATCACTTTGGCGCCGACCTGCTTGGCGAGCACGACGATCTTGGAATCGACGTCTTTGACGTGCGGGAAGTCGTCATCCACAATCCGCACATCGATGTCCACCATCTTTTGAATCTTGTTGAGAATGTCCAATCCGCGCCGGCCCCGCGCGCGCTTCAGCGAGTCGGACGAATCCGCGATGTGCTGCAATTCGTGCAAGATGAACTGCGGGACCAGGAACGTTCCTTCCAGGAAGCCGGTTTCGCAGAGATCGGCGACCCTCCCGTCGATGATCACGCTCGTATCCAGGATCTTATGATTCACGACCTCGGGTCCATGCTCCACGCGCTTCGTGGTGCCTCCAATATGCTCATGGCCGAATTTGGCGCCCAACACCAATCCGAGGTACGGCAGTCCCAGAAGAAAGGCGAGTCCGCCGATGTGGAACAACACCGTTTCCACATCGAACACCACACTGCCGACCCATTCGATCAGACCGGTAAGCAAGAGCCCGACTGCTACCCCGACGGTGCCTCCCACGATAATGCCGAATGACATATTTTGAAGCGCATATTCGCCGAACAGGATCAGTCCACCCGTCGCGGCGCCGATGACAAATCCTTCGAGAAGGAACGTGCCGCTGGCTGCTTCCCCGCGCATGAAGAGGGCCATTCCCGCCAGGGCGCTCAAAAACACGAAAATCACTCTTCGTGCCATCTGTGCCACCCCCTTTCGGTTGCTCATGAGATCACCCCACTCCCCGGACGTACGTCTGACTTAGGGTTTCAACGTCACGAAACTGGTCCGGCCTTGGCGCTTGATGAGAAGCAGCACCGCCTGATTCTTGCTGAGTTTTGACGTGGCTTGCTCATACGCCTTCAGATTGGCGACCGGCCGTCGATTCACCTCGACAATCAGATCCCCTTCTTTGAGGCCGGCTTCTTCCGCCGCACTGCCCGATCGCACTCGGACAATCACCACACCCCGTTCACTTCCCGAGAGTCCGAGACGCCGAGCCAGATCCCCGTTCAGGTCCCGAACCTCGAGGTCGGACAGCAGGCCGGCCGGTGAGCCGGCGTCGTCGGATTCCTCACTTCCCGCCTGAGCCACGGTCTTCGGCTGCTCGACCACCGTGACCTCGACGGTCCTGGGACGCTTCTCCCGGATAAACTTGATCGTCGCCTTCTTTCCGACCCCGGTCTTCGCCACGACGTTGCGCAATTGCGTGGGATTTTCGACCCCCCTCCCGTCAAATTCCAGAATCACGTCACCACGCTCGAGGCCTGCGCGTTTGGCGGGGCTGTCATCCAGCACTTCGCTGACCAAGACGCCTTTGGACTCGGCCAAACCAAACTGTTGGGCCAGTTCCGGCGAGAGTTCCTGAATCGACACGCCGAGCCATCCACGAACGACCTTTCCGTTCTTCGTGAGTTGATCGAGAATCGAGCGCGCCATGCTGCTGGGCACGGCGAAGCCGATCCCCATGTTCCCGCCGCTTTGGCTGAAGATGGCCGTATTGATGCCGATCAGCTCGCCGCGCGCATTAACGAGCGCTCCTCCGGAGTTCCCCGGATTGATGGCGGCATCCGTCTGAATGAAATCCTCGTACTCGGCGATGCCCATGCTGGCCCGCCCGACCGCGCTGACGATCCCCATCGTCACCGTCTGATTCAGCCCGAACGGATTGCCCACGGCCAACACGAATTCCCCGACTTCCAACGTGTCCGAATCTCCCCAGGGAATGGTATGCAGGCCGTCGGCTTCGACCTGCAGCACGGCCAGGTCCGTCTTGGAATCGGTTCCGATCAACTTCGCCTTAAATTCACGTTTGTCGGAGAGCAGCACCTTGATCTCGTCGGCCTTGTTGACGACGTGATTGTTGGTAATGATCAGCCCGCTCGCATCCACAATCACGCCGGAGCCGAGGCTTCGCTCCTTGCGCTCCTTCGGCGCTTCGAATCGCCGAAAAAATTCATCGCCGAAAAACCGCCGGAAGAAGGGATCATCGAACGGCATGCCATGCCCCTCCCGGCCCGATCCGTTGCGCATCGTCGAGATGTTGACCACGGCTTGGGTCACCGCTTTCGCGATCTGGACGAAATTGCGATCCGTCCCGGGCATCATCGCCGGCGGCGGCACTGCCGTCGGGACAGCGGGCGCGGGGGCGACCTTGACCGCCGGGGATTCCGGCACGGCATGGCCGAACGGCAGCCATCCCAGATCCGACGCCACGGCGATGCCGATCAGGATGCCTGCCCCCACCAACAGCGCGCTGACCCAGAATGAAGATCGAGCGCGTTGAGTCTCAGATGGTTCAGGTCCGTTCATAGTCCACAAAAAAGCTACTGGTTGATACCTTGTAGTTACCAGCTCGTGTGTTACGGAATCTCTCCCGCATAAATCCCCATCACCGTCTTCAGGAACTTGACGGCATCCGCCTGCGGACGCTGAAACGAATTTCGCCCGATGATCGACCCGAACCCGCCGCCGTCCCGAATGGCGCGCGCTTCCTCAAAGACGTTCTGGTCCTCGCTTTTGGCGCCCCCGGAAAAGATCACGATCCGGCGTCCCGCAAAAGAACTCTGCACCACGTGGCGCACCCGCTCGGAAAGGGTCTTGATGGGGATCTGCTCGGACTCATAGACCTTCTTGGCCGCAGCCTGCTCCAGATGCTCCGCCGGCAGCTTCACCTTGATAATATGTGCGCCGAGTTGCGCGGCAATCTGCGCCGCGTAGGCGACGACGTCGATGGCCGTCTCTCCTTGCTTGCTCAAGGCCGACCCGCGCGGGTACGACCAGACGACGACGGCCAAGCCGTGGGCCTTGGCTTCTTCCGCGATTTCGCGAAGCTGTTCGTACATGGTGGTGCAGTGGATCGATCCGGGATAAATGGTAAACCCGATCGCCGAGCAGCCGAGGCGTAGCGCATCCCGCACGCTTCCCGTCACGGATGGCAGCGGATCCTTGTCATCGTGCAACACGTCGTGGTTATTGAGCTTGAGAATGGTCGGAATGGCCCCCGCATACTGATCGGAGCCGGCCTCGAGAAACCCCAGTGGCGCCGCGTACGCGTTGCAGCCCGCTTCGACCGCCAACCCATAATGATAGAGAGGATTATACCCCGGCGGATTCGGAGCAAAACTTCTGGCCGGGCCGTGTTCGAATCCCTGATCC
>JBOHOS010000317.1:0-2835 GCA_050731295.1 Nitrospiraceae bacterium
ATATAGAAGCCGGCGTCCAGGCAACGACCGCGAAGACAAGCCAGTGATGGAAACGCGGACCTCTCAGCAAGTTATGGCTCCCAGACTTGGCCGGTGTACCGTATATACGTCATGAGAGTCGGTGAGGCCGGCGTCAGTACTGAGGGCAGCAATGTGACATCGGTGAGCCGCGCAGGCCGGTTTCCGCATCGAAGAAGGCTCCAAGATATGTCGATGGATTGATGAACTCGCCCCTGAGAATTCTTTCAATGACTGTCATGGCTCACCTCGCTCATCAGAAATCGAACATGCGGCTTAGAATCTTCTTAAAACCAAACCGATGGACTCGAATGTGCGTGACCCAGCGACTGCATGTCCATTGATCATGATCCTCGAATACCGTCTAGCCGCGAGACGGTCGTTCTCAAGGCCATGGTGGCCTTCTCTTTACCGTCCGTACAACCGAGGAGTTGGAGTATAGGAAGCTCTGGGAGGAAAATCCAGGTAATGAAGGCCATGCAACGGCTTTAAACCTGACCGTTCGTCCTCATACCAGTGGAACGTTGCCTCGATATCGAGATCGGCTTGCGGCTCCGAAACCAGTCGGTACTCGGTCACCGACGCTTCTTACCCAAGCGTTTGAGGACATCGTGGGCCGGCCGAGCCCTGGTGGGGTTACGGCGGTAGTCAGCGAGCCTTTGCTCTGCCAGCTCGATATGGCTCTCCGGCACCGGAAGCTCATCTGGAGTTTCAGCAATGCGGTCCCAGAGCGCCTGCAAATAGCGAATCTGCTCCGCCTTCGATAATTTGCTGAACCCCGGCGGTTCGGGAATTGACATATGCACATGCCCCATGGCTGTACCTCACTCCGATAATACCGAAACCATTATTTATGTGCCAGCTCTGTTATCTTTAGGAACAGATTCGAATCTGCGGAAGGCCGAAGCCTCTGCCTTTGAGACGGATGCCTTTTGGTGTATGCCCATCGATTCTGGCATGCTAACCTCACCGAAATACCAAGATTGCCCCTAACGCCTCGCTGAGGCGCACAGGCCCATCTTGCCCCGAAGCGACGGGTAAGCGCCGATTGGGGTCAGAGAGAACACGCGCCCGTACCGAGCCGCTGTTGTAGTGTCTCCTTTTTTTTGAGAGCCTCACGCACGCCATCGAGCTTGTATGCGTCTTGAACCGACAGGTAAGGAGACCACTCGTCGTCGGTCACCAGAAGCTTGACGTCGACTTCGGCAAGATAGCGTCCTTCGTGAACTAGCTTCGTCCGTTTTTGCTTCTTCATCTGCGTCTGTCTTCCGTAACACGAGAACACAGAGTCCTTGGAGAATGACGACTCTGCACGCCTAACAGGCAGCCGCTAACGACTGGACTTTTTGCCGGTCCGTTTCTCCCGCGAGTTAGGCAGTGCGACGTCGACGGGAACCGCCTGTCGCCGCATTCGCTGTGGTGAGCAAGAGCCGTAAGGCTCGATTGACAGACTCTCCATCAGGAAACGCCCCCACAAGATCTGGTTCGATCAAAACTAAGTTCGTTCCTGCCTTAGCCTGCAGGTAGTATTTGCCTCGCACGCCACCTTTGAGTTGCGAGAGGTCGTATTCGGGACGAAGCTCGTCGTCAATTGCCTTTGCCGATCCTTTCCGCATGTTGCTTTTCTCCTTTTGCGTCGCTTCCCACGCGCTGATGTCCAGTTCCGGTCTCCTCGCGCGCAGTGTGACACGAAAAGAACACGTTGATTGGTTGAGACACTCAAAAGGTGTCAGGAACCTTTGAAACACCCACCTTTGGTCGTCCTCGCGATCGGAGAGTGCCCTCTAGCCCTAGCCGCATCGCCGTGCGCCGTACCCAGGCCTCCGACCCAAACGGTTGCCCTCTGCAGACAGACCGCCGTAGCGCTGCAAGTTCCGTGTCGGTTTGCGGCTCATTGATCCATTCCACCCAACGTCGCGGACGCGACACGGGCCACTCAGAAAGGAAACCGGTCAACTTGCTCGGATCCTTTTGCCCTCTTCGCCAGAGGCTGGACCAGGACCACTCCTCCGCGCGTGCAACCAGCTTTGCCCGCAAGGGGTTGCGTTCGACATACCGACACACCGTCAGGAAGTGCTCGTCCGCTTGCACTGGAAAGGATTTGAACCGGCCTTGATAGAGATGCCCCGCACCGGCCGACCGTCGGTGAGCATGCCACCGCTGGGTGTGCGTGAGCGTCACCCACGCCATGAACCGCGAGAGTTCCTCATCTCGTCTGGGCCACAGCACCAGATGCCAGTGGTTGGGCATCATGCAATAGGCCAACGTCCGCATCGGAAAGCGCTCATGCGCCTGGGCGAGAACCTTCTCGAACGCCTCGTAGTCTCCGGGCTTCTCAAATAGTGGCAGTCGCCCATTGGCCCGGTTCAGGATGTGGTAGATGACCCCGCCAACGGCGGCTCGTAACGGACGGCCCATACACAGTGCACGCTACGCCTCTCGTAACGTCGAGTCAAGAAAAAGGTTCCTGACACCTTTCTTTGTCCCACCTGAGGGCTTCGTAGGGTGCTTGATGCATTCGGCTGGACGTTTGCCATTTCCGAGAGCACTTATCGTTTCCCCTGTCTGAGCGCACCCGAATTAGGGCCTAACGTCTTGTTGCGCGGGCGGCTTCATGCGCGTCCGCTCGAACTAAAGTTAGGCAGCGTTTCACCAGCTCCATGCACTGGGCAACATGGTCAGAATCCAAGATTCGCCCACATTGGATAAGTAGATTGAACCGTGACATGTATCAATAGTTCAACCGTCGACGGATGTTCAGCGCCAATCGGTTCAAGCAGTTGCTGTGTGCTGACGGATACGCGGGTGATCAAGGAG
>JBOHOS010000318.1:0-2326 GCA_050731295.1 Nitrospiraceae bacterium
GGAATCGGCTCCCCCATCATCGCCCAGACATCTGCGAACGTCTGCTCAATGTCGGCCACCGCCGGTCCGCGCACTTCCACTCCGGTATCGCGCCACGGTTCGATCCTCTTTTCAGGCACACCGATCCACATCCGCCCGACGCACAATCCGGTGACAAAACCAACCTCGCCATCCACCGAGATCGTCTTGCGATGGTTACGACTGAGCCAGCCAAACGGTGAGTCCCAGCGCGGCGGGTTATAGCAACGCACTTCCACGCCGCCCGCGCGCAAACGGTTCCAAAAAGCGCGTGACGCTTTACGGCCGCCCAGCCAGTCGTAAATGAGACGCACGCGCACGCCTTCCTGCGCTTTGCCGACGAGCGCCTCGGCGAACATCCGACCCGCATCGTCTTCGTGAATAATGTAGTTCTCAAAGTGAACGTAGCGTTTCGCCGCGCGGATGGCATCGAGCCACGCCGGGTAATTCTCGCGCGCGTCTGTGAGCAGACGGATGGTGTTGCCTTCGATCAGGGGAGCGCCGGCCGCGCGCGAGAAAGCCTGGTTGGCAAGCGTGCGTACGGGCGACATCGCGTCGCGCTCACGGTTGTGGAGTTGTACGGCGGCTCCCATGGTCATTGCCCCCTTCGAAGAGCAGTGCAAAAGATGGAGGTTCAGCCAGCCCAATGTCCGTCTTTTTATGACCGGCTTTTAATCTTCATCGTGGCCACTTGATTGCCATTCACGCCGGAATCCACAGCAACATCCATTTCTGACTGTTTCGGCCATAAAATCGCTGTCCCCAGCCCTCCAGCCACAAATGAGGCAAGGAAGATCGCGATCTTGGCGGCTGCGTAATCCATCGGGTCCGGAAATGCCTGACCCGCGATGAACAGCGACATCGTGAAGCCGATGCCGGCGAGCGCGCCGGCGCCGGACAACTGACGCCATGAATAGGCTTCAGGTTTCACAGCAATGCCGCTGAGCACCGCCAGCCACGCGGCCAGCACGATCCCGATCGGTTTCCCGAGAACCAGTCCCAGTGTGATCCCCAGGATCAGATGTCCATGCCCTTCGAACACATCGAGCGACCAGACGACCCCGGCATTGGCCAGAGCGAAGACGGGCAGCACGACATAGCTGGACCAGGGTTCCACCGACCGAAGCAGCTTGTTCGCCGGCGATTCGATGCGGTTATGGATGGCGTCCAAAGCCCGCAGGGTGGGTTCGGATGGACCATGTCGCATAACGGCGTCCCCGGCACGCCGCGTCTCTGCCTGTATGACTGTTTGGGCCTGCGCCATCAGGGCGCGCAAATTCGCCGGTGGGCGAGTCGGCGTGACGACCGCCAGGATCACCCCGGCCAGAGTCGCATGTAGTCCCGCATCGTGCACGCAGATCCACAGGACCACCCCAAGAACGGCGTAAGGCAAAGGACGGTACACGCCCCAGCGGTTGAGCGCGGCCAGCAGACCGGTTACGGCCACGGCGGCAGCCAGGTAACCCATACTGATCTCAGCCGAGTAAAAGAGAGCGATGACTGCGATCGCCACCAGATCGTCGATGATGACGACCGCGGTCAGGAACACGCGGAGCTCTATCGGGACGCGATCGCCGAGCAACACGATCAGGGCGACCGCAAACGCGGTGTCGGTCAAGATGGGTATTGCCCATCCCGCCGTCAGCGGTCCGGGGGGGACCACCAGGAGGTAGATGAGCGCCGGCAGGACGATGCCGCCGATCGCAGCGATAACCGGAAGCGCGGCCGCTCGCCGCGTAGCTAAGTGGCCCACGGTGAACTCGCGCTTGATCTCCAGTCCGACGACCAGGAAGAAGATGGCCAGCAGCCCGTCATTGATCCAGCCCAGAATCGGCATGGTAAAGGCGCCGCCGCCAAGTTGAATTCCCAACGGCGTGCTCCACCACGATTCGAACACCGGACCGATGGGCGAGTTGCTGACCATGACTGCGAGCACCGACATGAGCAGAAGGAGCAGCCCGGCCGATGGCCCCCACCGAACGAAATCCAGAGTCGCGGCCTGGACCCGGTGTCCGAGCGAGCCCAGCATGGCGTCGGCTAACGCGCTCTCGTCCCATGCCCCTTCATAGCGGCGGTTGTTGATGAAGAAGGTCGGAGTCAGCAGCGCGCCGCTGCGCTGTGCGCTCTGGATATCCTCTCGCACCCGTAGCTCTGCGGCTTGGCGTGCCGGCGCGTGCGGTCCGTCGGTCGGTGGGAGATTGAATTCCCTGGCGACCTGTTCGAAGTCGTCGGAGGTGAACGTCGGGCCTCGTTTCATGAGGGCATCGTGGACCTCCCAGAACTGGCCTGTCGCCTCGGACGCGTACTC
>JBOHOS010000319.1:0-3819 GCA_050731295.1 Nitrospiraceae bacterium
CCCCTGTACGGCCCGGCGTCCGAGCTCCCTGCGGCCTCGCTGGATGACCTTTTTGAGCATTCCCCGGATGATCGGCAGGAATCGGATGGAGAAGCAATATGAAATCCGCCGACAAAAAGTCCCCTCAGCAACTTCGCAAAGGGCTTCAGGAGGGCGATACTTCAGATCTGCTCCTACGGCGGGGGATTGTCGCACTTTCAATTGTCGGGATGGCGAGCATGGCGATCGTCTCGCTCTTCCAAATGGGAGTTATTCGCCATCTCCCCGATCCGCCGCTCCGACGGTTTGATTCGGACAAGGTCAACTCTTCGGAGACGGCCTATCAATATGGCCTTCCCGACGGCACGCTCACATTGGCGGCGCATGCGACCAATGTGGCCATCGCCGCCGCAGGCGGTTCACACCGGGTCCAGGAACAACCCTGGATTCCCCTTGTTGCTGCCGGCAAGGCTGCGGCCGAAGCGGCCGTCGCAGGCAAATACCTTTTCTATCAGATGCCGGTGGTGGAGAAAGCCTGGTGCGGTTACTGCATCATCGATGCGTTGATGCACCTCGGCGCCTTCGCGCTGACCCTGCCGGAAGCGGGGGAAGCATTCTCAACCTTGCTTGGCAGCCGGAGACATCAACGTGCGAGACGAATGGATGGAAGAGTTGGAGGTGGCACATGTACCAGTATGAGCCGTATGCGAGCCTCGTAGGCAGAATCCTACTGGCGACGATCTTCCTCATGTCGGGGGTCAATAAAATCATGGATCCGCAAGGGACTCAGCACTATATGGCGGCGATGGGCATGACGACGGCGACCTTCTTGTTCTATCTGGGAGCCGTTGTCATCGAGGTCGGTGGCGGTCTCTCCATCCTGCTCGGATATTGGGCGCGGATCGGCGCGGCGGTTCTCTTTCTGTTCATGATCCCGACGACGCTGATCTTTCATGCCAATTTCGCCGACCAGAATCAGATGATTCATTTCCTGAAGAACATGGCGATGATGGGCGGGTTGTTGTATGTGATGACGTATGATGCGGGCCGCATGAGCCTGGATGCGCGCCTGGGATCGCCGGCAGAAAGCCAAACTGCAACCGGCATTCCGGTACGGGACCGCCGCAGCACCCGATTGACCGGTTAATTTCCGCATGGAGGAGCGGGATGATGACCGCATCATGACATGCACGCTGGGAAGGTGAGCGACAAACGATTGCCGATCTGGGCGAGCGCGCCGCTGATTCTGGCGGCGTTCTGTGTGCTGCTTTTCCTGGAGAGCCGCCACCCGCTCCGCCGCTCCGTTGAATCCAAGCCGGTGCGCGCAGGTCGCAACGTGACGATGGTCGCCATCTCCGCCGTCGCTCTTCGCATCGCGGAAAGACCGGTCACAAGGCGCCTCACGGCACTGGTCAGCCGCTGGCGGTGGGGACTGTTGCCCGCCATGCGACTGCCGGCATGGGTTGAACTGCCGCTGGCGGTCCTGCTGCTCGACTACACCTTATATGCATGGCATGTCCTGACGCACCGGGTGCCGTGGTTGTGGCGCATGCATGTCGTCCATCACGTCGATCTGGATTTGGACGCCACGACGGCGATTCGCTTCCATGCCGGTGAAATGACGATCTCGATCGGCTGGCGGGTGGGACAGGTGGCGCTGATCGGAGTCTCACCACTGGCGCTCTCGATCTGGCAGACCCTGTTGTTGCTGTCCGTGGTGTTTCACCATTCGAACGTCCGCTTGCCGATCGAGATGGAGCGGCGCCTAAACCGATTCATAGTGACCCCGCGCATGCATGGGATTCATCATTCGGTGATCGAGGAGGAGACGAACTCCAACTGGTCGAGCGGCTTGACGTGCTGGGATCGATGGCACGGCACGCTGAAGCTCGACGTGCCGCAGAATGACATCACGATCGGTGTGCCCGCCTATCGGGATTCGAACGAAGTGGCGTTGGGTAGGCTCCTGGCCATGCCGTTCGGCGCGCAGCGGCCGGCGTGGCGATTTCCCCGACGGCGCGACGCCGGTGCGAACGAGGCGGATGCAGCCCGTACTCCCTGAAGAAGCCGTCGAGGTTACCCCATCCCCGTAATAGACCGGACGCCGGACGCCGGTGATCCGTCGATTGCGCCAAGAGAGCCAGCCGTTGTCCCGCGGCATAACCGCCCCCATCACGATTCTCTGGAGGGCGCATTTTCCAGTTCAGAGGACCGGTTCATGGCACTTGCCCTTGCAGAGACAGGCACGCCGAAGAGGCGGCGGAAACTCGGACAGCGACATCGCCTGACGCCGGTCGGCGATTCGGCCAAGTCGGCCAAGTCGGCCAAGTCGGCCGGACTCCGTTATGTCGCCGATACGGGGCCCGGCATCATTAGAAAGCAGACCGGCAGCGGCGTGCAGTACATCGGCGTCGATGGGCAGGTCGTGCGGGACGCGGAGACCCTGCGGCGGATCAAGGCCTTGGCTATCCCGCCGGCATGGCGCGATGTCTGGATCTGTCCGATACCGAACGGACATATCCAGGCGACCGGCCGCGACGCCAGAGGGCGCAAACAGTATCGGTACCATGCGCGCTGGCGCGAAGCGCGGGACGAAACCAAATATGATCGCATGATCGCCTTCGCGAACGTGTTGCCTCGGATTCGGGCGCGCACCGAACGCGACCTCGCCCGCCCCGGGCTGCCGCGGGAAAAAATTCTAGCCACGGTGGTCCGGTTACTGGAGACGACCCTGATCCGGGTCGGAAACGAAGAATACGCGCGCCACAATGATTCGTTTGGGCTGACAACCATGCGGGACCGGCATGTGGATGTGGCAGGATCGACGCTGAAATTCGAGTTTCGCGGCAAGAGCGGGATTCCCCATGCGGTCGATGTCACCGATCACCGTCTCGCCAAAATCGTCAAACAAAGCCAAGACCTTCCCGGATACGAACTCTTTCAGTACCTTGATGAGAACGGAGCGCGCCGCACGATTGAATCGTCGGACGTGAATCAGTACCTTCGTGAAATCGCAGGCGAGGAGTTCACGGCGAAGGACTTCCGGACGTGGGCGGGGACCGTGCTGGCTGCGAAAGCGCTGCGAGAATTTGAGACATTCGATTCACAGGCGCAGGCGAAACGGAACGTGGTTCAGGCCATCGAGTCGGTGGCTAAACGGCTGGGCAATACCAAAGCGGTATGCAAGAAATGCTACATCCATCCCGCAGTGATCGATACGTATCTCGGTGGATCGCTCCTCCAGACGATCAGGCGTTGCGTCAAGAAGGTCATGACGGAGTCGCTGAGCGACTTCCGTCCCGAAGAAGCGGCGGTGGTGGCGCTCCTCCAAGAGCGTTTAACTCGGGATGCGGAAGAGGGACGCACGAGCGAGAAGAAAGGCTCGTTGACTCGGCTGCTGAAGCAGTCGTTGAAGCGGAAAGCGGGCAAGAAGAGCCCGGACTAGACGTCAGGCATCAGCGAGCAGCCTCAATGTTTTGAAAGTCGGCGGCTCAAAGCCGAGTGCTGGTCGAGAAACATGATCAGTGTGAAGAAAACCGATTCGGTTATCCGTTCGAAGAAGGCGATGATAGCGCGAGGGCGTTCGCTAACGGAGGACGTATGGGCAGGGGAATGAGCATCCGGCCCACATCGGATCGGGATCGTAAATCCGCTGGCGGAGACATTCCAGCGAGCGAGCGGCTCTATGTTCCACCCGAGCCCGACCGTGGACCCGCGATGAGCGTGTGTGGCGCCGTGACGCTCGCCCTCATGGTCTGGCTCGGCTGCGGAGGACCGGTTCCCGCGCCTCGGGCCGGCCAGACAACCGAGACGGCGATCATCGTCGTGCCGGGTTACTAC
>JBOHOS010000320.1:0-2314 GCA_050731295.1 Nitrospiraceae bacterium
TATAGTTTTCTTATCTATCGGGCGAGCAGTAAACGAACACGGTTGGCTCTGTTAGATATGAACCACCAGCGACAAGTCATAAAGTTCTTTCGAGAGGTAGGAGGGAAGATGTTCGAGACCCATCTGCTAAAGCTTCTCCAAAGGACCATAAACGACGGTCGCCGACATTATGCAAATGACGTCTATGATATGTTGCAATTGCTATTGCTCTGGAATTCCAATTCGTTGTTTGTAACCGATGATCGCCCTTCTTTTCATATTACACCGGACCCAAGCAACATCTAGTAGTCCCTTGGAAAGATTTTCGAGCCTCGGCAAACTCTTAATACTTGATATGTGCACTTAGCGAACCCGCAGGCTGCTCAAAAAGCACTCCAGCGAGGCCGCAAGGAGTGAGGACACCGGAGCGTACATTCGGAGGTACGTGAGGAGGACTCAGACTGAGAACGAAGCTGGAGAGCTTTTTCAGCAGCCGGCTATTCGGAGGGTTTGATCGCCGACATTTCGTGAGGGAGCAACAGTGTCAGCGAATAGGGAGCGGACGGATCTTTATGAGCGACGGCATACAGGGAGCATACCTGCGGCGCCACCTCCGGGGGAAAGGAAAGGAGCGCGGGAAATTTGATCCACGGAGACAAAACATCCGTCGTCTCCAGGTGAAGACGAAGAGCCATGAGCACATCCCGCACGCGATCATTGTATTGCTCATCGTGTAATTTGTTGGACGCGGTAATGCCGATTTCCCACAGCGGTTTGCTGATGCCGACCGGCAGATTAAGCCCAAGCTCCTGCGCGAGGGGAGTCACATCGATTAAGATGCCGGCCTGGATCGCCTCGTCCCGATTCAAGATCGGATTCTGAACGCTCGGTCCTTCCGACTCCCCTCCCGAAGGCTCGTGATGCGCGAATTCAGGCAGACCGGCGGGATGACCGACCGGAGCATCGATCTCTTCCGGCAGAGTCACCGGCTCATCCTGCAGATCGGCCGGAGCGTGAGCATGAAGCGCTTTGATGACACCGTCATACACGGTACGCGCGGACTGCGACCACTTCGGATCACGCGGCAGCCCACGGAACGCGGCTTCCGCCGCTTTCTTCTCATCATATGTCAGGTACTGCTCCATGTGAAAATAGATAGCGCCAAAACCCATATTGTCAAGTGGCCCTGACGGACGTAGAACGGCCTCTCGCGTACACAGATGAACGCCCCGCTCGATCGTGCAACCGCCTCATACTCTGTGTTAAATTCACGCCATGCATCATGTCGTGATTATCGGCTCGGGGCCTGCCGGACTGACGGCGGCAATTTATACGGCCCGCGCCAATCTCGCTCCTGCTCTCGTGGCAGGCCTCCAGGCCGGCGGCCAATTGACCATGACAACTGAAGTGGAGAATTATCCCGGCTTCTCCCAACCGATCATGGGTCCGGACCTGATGAAGGAGATGCGGAGTCAGGCCGAACGATTCGGGACCGAATTTGTAGCCGGTAACATCTCGGCCGTGGACCTGCGACGCACTCCTCTCACCGTGACGATTGAAGGCGAACGGATCATCGAAACCCGGTCCGTGATCATCGCGACCGGCGCATCGGCAATCTGGCTCGGCATTCCGGGCGAATCCACGCTGATGGGTCATGGCGTCTCCAGTTGCGCGACCTGCGACGGATTCTTTTTCAGAGGCCAAGAATTGGTGGTGGTCGGAGGCGGCGACACGGCGATGGAAGAGGCGAATTTTCTCACGCGGCTCGCCTCTCGCGTCACCGTGGTCCATCGGCGGGATAAGCTTCGCGCTTCGAAGATCATGCAAGACCGCGCGTTCAAGAACGAGAAGATCTCGTTTATCTGGAACACCGTGGTGGAAGAAATTTTGGGAGAGGGCCTGGTGACCGGTGTCCGCCTCCGCAATGTCGTGACCGGCCGAATGTGGGACATGCCGTGCGCCGGCGTCTTTGTGGCGATCGGGCACAGTCCCAACACTCATCTCTTCGACGGCCAGATCGACATGGATGGAAGGGGATACATTCTGACCAAGAACGGAATGGCGACAAGCGTCCCGGGAGTGTTCGCGGCCGGCGACGCGCAGGACGCCCGATATCGGCAGGCCGTCACGGCGGCCGGATCGGGGTGCATGGCGGCCATGGATGCGGAGCGCTACCTGGAATCTCTTGGTCATGGCTGAGGCGTGTCTCCAGGATGCTCAAAAGGGCCTCTATTGCACCCGGCCCCGCCCCAGGCGCGCTAAAGGCGCGCCCCTTCCCGAGCGAGGCCGCAGACGAGAAAAAACCGGAGGCGTAGCCTCTGGGCTACGTTGAGGA
>JBOHOS010000321.1:0-5946 GCA_050731295.1 Nitrospiraceae bacterium
TTCCGGATGAGCGGGTTTCTTGTCATATACTCAACCTCAGCTTCAACCTGCTCCCTGCAGACGTTGGCCGTAGGCCAGCGCGTAATAGCTCTGAAACTCACCGCCTTTGATCTTCTTCCACCACCGATCGTTCTGGCAGTACCAGTCAACAGTGGCGCGCAGGCCTTCGTCGAACGGCACCGTTGGACTCCAGCCCAAGGCGCGGAGGCGGCTGCAGTCCACGGCATAGCGGCGATCGTGGCCGGGGCGGTCCTGCACGTGGCGGATCAGCGACTGCGGTTTGCCGAGACACGTCAGGATCGTCTGGGCGACCAGAATATTTTCCCGCTCATTCCCGCCGCCGACGTTGTACACGGACCCGGGCTCGCCATGCTGCAAGACATGCTCAATGCCGGCGCAGTGATCGAAGACCGAGAGCCAATCGCGCCGATATCGCCCGTCTCCGTACAAAGGCAGCGGCTGATCTTCGATGGCATTGGTCACAAACAGCGGGATGAATTTTTCCGGGTATTGATTGGGTCCGTAGGTATTGCTGCCACGGGTGACCAGAACGGGAAACCGATAGGTCGTCCAATAGCTCCGAACGAGAAGATCGGCGCCTGCCTTGCTGGCCGAATACGGACTGCGCGGATCCAGCGCGTCCTCTTCCCTCGACGATCCGCATTCCACGCTGCCGTACACCTCGTCGGTGCTCACCTGCACAAACCGTCCGACCTTGGCCTTTCGGGCCTCCTCGAGCAAGACAGCCGTGCCGACGACATCGGTCCTGGTGAAGTCTCCCGGTTGCAAGATCGATCGATCAACGTGCGTTTCCGCCGCGCAATTGATCACGGCTTCGACGGCTTGCCGTTGAAAGATCCGCTCCACGGCCTTGACATCGCAGATATCGCCGTGCACGAAGGTGTAGCGGGGATTGCCCGCGAGATCGGTGAGGTTGTCCGAATTCCCCGAGTACCGAAGCGCATCGAGGTTCACGATCTGATGTCCATTCGTCAGCAGGCGGCGCACCAGATGCGACCCAATAAATCCCGCGCCGCCGGTCACAAGGATAATCATAGGCTCAGGTTGAGGCTGAGATTAAGGTAAGAACCTTCCAAACACTCATCATATTCGTTCCACTGTGCGGTCAGTCCTTTTCTGAAGCGATTTAATTAAAGCATTCAGCTCCTTCCAGATTTCCTCAGTTGATTCTATTAATGGACCACAATTCGTTTGCTTGAAATGACCAACTCTTTGACCATAAATGAGATGGTTCTTTGTTTCAGCTAAAGATCCGCGGGAATGCATAATAGAAATTCAGCTTGTCTTTGGTATGCTTCCGACCAAATCCTTCAGCAAGATTTCCTGAAACAGACAACGCTGCGCGTCGTATTTGCGACGTCAATCCATAGTCTTCTTTCCTCGGCAGTCCATCCGTCATGGTACATATCTTTTCCGCCAATTCCATTCCCTTTCTCCATACTGGCATCTCTTCAAAAGAGCAGAAACTCATAATAGGGATGGTTCAAATTTGAATACTATCCGATTCTTTTCAATCAACTCAGCCTTAACCTCAACCTTAACCTTCTAATTTATTCGCGCCGGTCTGCGCGACGAGTTGATTGGCAAGGAAGAGCGATTCAATGGTGCCGGCATCCGTCCACCAGCCGTCCAACAGATCCCACGTCAGCTCGCCCGTCTCGATGTACGCGTTGTTCACGTCCGTGATCTCCAGCTCACCGCGTCCCGACGGGATGAGGGTTTTGATAATCTCGAACACGCGGGCATCATAAAAGTAGACACCGGTGACGGCATACGCCGACCGCGGGTTCGCGGGCTTTTCCTCGATCTTGACCACCCGGCGGCCGTCCAAGATCGGAACGCCGAAACGTTGCGGATCTTTCACCTCTTTCAGGAGAATCTTCGCCCCGGCTTCCTGGGTTCGAAACGAGGCGGCGGCCTGCACGATGTTTCGCTCGATGATATTGTCGCCCAACACGACACAGATAGGCTCGCCATCGGAAAAATACTCGGCCAGCCGCAGAGCGTCCGCAATCCCGCCCTCGCCTTCCTGGTAGGTGTAATCGAGATGGCGAAGCCCAAACTCCTTGCCGTTCCCCAACAGCTTGAGAAAATCGCCGGCGCTGTTTCCACCGGTGACAAGCAAGATTTCGCGAATGCCGGCGTTCACCAGCGTCTGAATGGGATAGTAGATCATCGGCCGGTCGTAGACCGGAAGCAGGTGCTTATTGGTCACACGTGTGAGCGGAGAAAGCCGTGTCCCGAGGCCACCGGCGAGTACGACGCCCTTCATCGATTCTCCGGCAGGTTGGTGTTCAGGGGTTGTCCTCGATCACCGTTCATGAACGAAGAGAGACACGTCCCGCTTTCAAGAATTCAGCGTCAATAAGCGGCCTCAACCCGAGGATGAAGGACGCGGCGAAAATAGTCGATCGTCCTCGTAAGGGCGTCTTCCAACTCGACCTTCGGCTGCCAACCGAGCAAGGTCTTCGCACGCCGGATGTCGGGACGGCGGACCTTCGGATCATCGACCGGAAGCGGATGCGCTTGAATGGAACTGTGCGATCCGGTCAACTTCAGCACCAGCTTGGCGATTTCCATGACCGTCAACTCCCGCGGGTTTCCGATGTTCACCGGATCGTGCACACTCTCGCGATCGGAGCCGGGGCGTGGAGAAAGAAATTCAGATCGGTCGGTCCGCTCGGCGACGCTTCGGTTCGATTCCACCGTCAGCAAGGCGCTGATCCCGCTGATCAGGTCATCGACGTAGCAAAAACTTCGCGTTTGTGACCCATCCCCGAACACGGTCAGCGATTTGGTCTCCAAAGCTTGCACGATAAAATTCGAAATGACCCGGCCGTCATTCGGTCTCATGCGGGGGCCGAACGTATTAAAGATCCGAACGATCCTGGTATCCAGTCCATGATAGCGGTGATACGCCATGGTCATCGCTTCCGCAAAGCGTTTGGCTTCGTCATAGACCCCGCGCGGGCTGATCGGATTGACGTTGCCCCAGTACGATTCGGGTTGAGGATTGACCAGCGGATCACCGTAGACCTCCGACGTGCTCGCCAGCAGGAACCGCGCGTTTTTTGCCTTGGCCAATCCCAGCGCCTTGTGTGTGCCGAGAGCGCCGACTTTGAGGGTCGCGATGGGAAGTTCAAGATAATCTTGAGGGCTCGCGGGAGAAGCGAAATGCATGACGGCGTCGAGCGGTCCATCGACGTGGAGATAGTCGCAGACGTTATATTTGACGAAACTGAATCGCTCGTGTCCCATCAAATGCGCGATATTCTCTGGCCGGCCGGTGATGAAATTATCGAGGCACCGCACCTCATGACCGTGCTCGATAAACCACTCGCACAGGTGGCTGCCCAGAAAGCCTGCTCCGCCAGTGATGAGAATTCGCATGTGTGTCAGAAAAGGGTTACGGATTTTACGGGTTTAAGGATGGCAGGCCATCGTTCTCCCATCTCCTCCATTTAACACTGCGAAGATACGCGAAAATCCCTCTTCACGCAAGTTATTCCCCTCTTCGCTAGTGGGTCAGTTTTGTTTGGTCTGGCGTGGTGGAGGTATGGAACTTACATATCCGCGTCAGGCAGTATTGAGGCGCGCCGTCGCGGCGGCTTGGCTCAGAACGCCCCCATGCAGCGAGGCGGCGAGCTTGAGTTCTTCAAACCAGCGCGGTAAGGGCAGGGAGATCCGGAGGCGGCGGGCAGTCCCTCGGCGCATGCAGTCTGGCCGCCACCGCGCAGATGATGCGGCTCGCGTCGTCATCGCGACCGTCTCGGACCATCTCGACAAGCGAGTCCTCACCCAGGGTGCGCTCCATTAGCAGGGCATCGCCTTCGTGGGCCAGCACGCGAACCGCGCCGTCTCCGCCCCACCGCTCCTCTGGCTCCATGGCGATTTTCAGCATGGCGGGCACGCCCCCGCGGCGCACGGGCAGCAGGCTGCTGCTGTGGGTGGTCATTGGCGGGCCGTCTGGCGTGAGGCCCCAACGGACGAGATAGTCGTCGAACATCACACCTTTGAGCGGTTGAGCACAGCCTCGCGCGCGATCGACGCGATCGAATGGGTGGTTGGCATGCCGAGGGCGGGCAACCGGATCGCACGAGACTGACCCTCTGCCCCTCTTCGCTTCACGGGACTCCGCCTATTCTCCAACAACGTTTCTATACACCGCGATGGTTTCTCGGGCGGTGCGCTCCCACGGAAATCGCGCGGCTTGCTCCAGTCCTCGCTCGCGCAGAGCCAGCCGAACGTCTGCGCCGCCGAGCACGCGCTCCATCGCAGACGCCAGCCCTCCAACATCCCGCGGATCCACCAGGACCGCGGCCTCGCCGGCGACTTCCGGCAGCGAAGAAGCGTCCGAGCTGATGACCGGACATCCACACGCCATCGCTTCCAGCACCGGTAATCCGAACCCTTCGTAGAGCGAGGGAAAAACGAAGACCGCCGCAGCGCGATACAGCTCGATCAGCCGCTCGTCGCTGACGACCCCGGTGAAGATGGATTGTGCCTGAATCCCGGACTGCGCGACTCGCGCCCGCAGGTCCGCGCGACGCCGAAAGTCTCCGGTCAGGACCAGATCATGCGCCGCGCGGACCGCCGACGGAAGCCGCGCGAAGGCGTCGATCAGGACTTCGAGATTCTTGGTCGGATCGGCTCCGGCCACGCATAAGACGTACGGCCGGGCGGCAGAGGTCTTCGGGGAGCCGGCAAGCGCCGGCCGAAACCGCTCCAGGTCAATCCCAGGATAAACCACCGTGAGGCGGTCCTTCGGCAATCCCAGATGAGCCATGATGTCGCACCGGGAACATTCCGAAACCGTGACCACATGATCGATCTGTCCCCATCGGCTTCCAACCAGCGTCCGCTCGATCACGTGATTGAGGTTCCTGCGCCGGCGGCCGGTCTCGAACAACAGCGGTTTCACGTCGTGGATCGTCGTCACAAATTTGGCGCGCTTCCAGGCGACGCGGGAATCGTACGGGAAGTGCAAGACATCGTGACGGCCGGCCAGCAAGGGGGCGAGCTGCTCCCAGAATCGGCGCTTGAACAGAGGGAACCGAATCAGCCGATACCGCATGTTGGGCCGGGGGGAAAACGGATGCGAGTCGTTCGGGATCAGAATCTCATACTGATTGTCGCGATCGACCCGGCCGATCGCCTCGATCAAGCCGTTCGCGTAACGCCCGAGTCCGACATTGACATTTTTCAAGTGCCAGGCTGCGATGACGACTTTCATCGCGCGGCCTCGGCAAGAGGATGTCTGGCGGCCGGACTAACAGGGAAGACAACGCCGTGGAGGCGCGGGACGGCTCGAACGGGCCTAATAGGCATTCTTGTGGAACATACCTTTCCACACCGTCAGCCACAGGATTTTGAGGTCGAACAGGATCGACCAGTGATCGATATAGTACAGGTCGTATTCGATCCGCTTTTCCAGCGAGGTGTTGCCCCGCCAGCCATTGACCTGCGCCCAGCCGGTGATCCCCGCCTTCATCTTATGGCGCAGCATGTATTGCGGGAGACTCTGTCGAAAGCGCACGATGAACTCCGGCCGTTCCGGGCGCGGCCCGACGATACTCATCTCGCCCTTCAACACGTTCCAAAATTGCGGCAATTCATCCAGGCTGGTTTGCCGGAGAAACGAGCCGATCTTCGTGCGCCGACGATCGTTCACATGAGTCCATACCGGGCCGGTTTCCGATTCCGCATTCCAGCGCATGGAGCGAAATTTCAGCATCTCGAACCCGCGTCCATCCAACCCCATCCGCCGCTGCCGATAGAAGACCGGTCCGGAAGACGACAGCTTGACGAGTCCTGCGAACAATGCGAAGAGCGGAGCCATCAGGACAAGAGCCAGCGAGGCGCCGATCAGATCAAGGACGCGCTTGACCACCAAATTCCAGCCATGGAGCGGAGAGCCTTGCAGGG
>JBOHOS010000322.1:0-1925 GCA_050731295.1 Nitrospiraceae bacterium
GGCAGATCGGCCAAGCAATAAGCGCCTCGTGGATACTCAAGCAATCGAGCGTATCACCACATCGGTCAATCACTCTCTCACTCTCTGAGCGGCCTCCGAGAGTGGCTGGACTCTGATACCAGTCAGCGAAGGCCGGTCAGGCGACCGGTGGTGTACGCCCTTTGATCAGATGGACGACCAATAGCACGATTCCGATCACGAAAAGGACCCAGGAAATCTGGGTCGCGACCCCCGCGACGCCTGACAAGCCCAGCGCCGCCGCAATTAATCCAACCAGTAGAAATACCAGCGCATAGTGCAGCATGGGACAGTCCTTTCTGCTCTCTCCGTGACGGGGGACCCCGCCAGTGCAAGCCTATACCGGCAGACTCTCTCGCCACGGTCGGGAAGGCCGTGGTGAACCGGCCGTTCTCGATGTGGATAGGCGGGTCTCACGCTGAACCATCAGTCAGTGCCGACGGCTTTTATGCTCGTGCTTTTCAAACCATTCGTCAGCCCAGCGTTTGACCTCTTCTTTTCGATCTCCATATCGTTCTTGCAGCTTTCCCTCAAACTTGTCGTATTTGCCCTCGATCTCCATCAGGTCATCGTCCGTCAGCTTGCCCCACTGCTTCTTTAATTCGCCCTTGAATTGTTTCCAATTACCTTCGAACTGATCCTGATTCAGGATTCTAATGACATGGTCATCCGCTGTTGACGGGGCGGGTGCCGGCTGAATCGTAATGCGAGCGCCTGCGAGGGCCAGGCTCCCCGTCATCATGAAGACGAGGCCGAGGCCTACAACGGTCATCGCCGCCCCACACCTTGCACACCTGTTGTTCATCATCGATCTCCTTTTTCTAAGGCCAAGCCGGGGGACACGCGCCGGTCGATCTGGCGCTGATCAGCCTTTCGGTGCAGTCCCCGGTTGGGACCGTTGGAGGGAGTCATACCACTGATCGGCCCAGCGGCTGACCTCCTCTTTACGATCTCCATAACGCTCCTGTACCTTGCCGACGAACTTCTCATAGTCGCCTTCGACCTGCGTGAGATCGTCGTCGGTGAACTGGCCCCATTGCTTTTTCAATTCGCCCTTGAACTGCTTCCATTGCCCCTTAAATTGATCGCTATTCATGCATCCTCCTTGATCACTGTCTGGTGGTGTGTGGATATCTCGTTCAGCTAGCGACAGACTCAGCAAGTTGCGGGCCATGGGAGTCCGGCGCGTGATCGAGAGGGGAAAGGGTTGATTTTTGGTGCGATACGTAGCGCGACCGCATGAGAGCTGCGTAGCCCAAGGCCCTCGGGTCTTTTCCGTTTTGTCTGCCGATTCAATCAGGATGCCGCTAACTCTGCGATCCGTCGCCCGGTTTTATCGGCAGACACTATGTCCTGGAGAGGACAAGTTGCTGGCGACATTTCTACGAGTATCACTGCCCATTTCTTTTTCCTGTCGGCGTCTTCTGCACTTCGATGTAAGGACGTGAGAAGTCACTGATGCTGCAACCTGTGGTCGCGCCACTGTCGTATCTTGGCCAGGCTCGATCAACCTTGCCGATTACAGGTGTGAAACCGAACGAGCCGCCGCGTTGGGAGCGAGTTGAGCGATACGATCGATTCCGGCATCCTGTCGATCAGAGAGGCGGGTTGAGGCTTAGTCGATATGGCGTGATGTCAAATTGGAAGGGATAGCGAGACGCACAAACAGCAGCGGAAACAATTCAGTCGTCTAGGGTCATGAACAGTGACAGGGGCGACGCTTTGACCTTGAGGCGCCCGTATCAGACGATCGTCATAAAAATATTCGGCACGGTCAGCCGCGCAATGGTGGTCATCCAGCCTCCTCCGTGTGGTTTAACTGGATCTTGCTGTATGGGACGTGAGGCGAGCGGGTAGGGGCGAGAGGTTGGAGAAGCTAAGAGCTCATTCTCGAAAGAGCTCTTGGC
>JBOHOS010000323.1:0-2778 GCA_050731295.1 Nitrospiraceae bacterium
ATCGAGGCGCGCCACCTGTGCATGATGATGCGCGGCGTGGAAAAGCAAAACACCCTGGCCGTGACCAGTTCCATGTTGGGCGTGTTCCGCAGTCAGCTGCAAACGCGGGAAGAATTTTTGAAATTGATCGACCATCGCGGAACTGCCGCCAGGGCCTAGTGTGATCCTTCCGAGGTGCGCTCGGGCGTTCCTCTGTTTCTACTCTCTGCGGAATTCAACTCAGAGTCTTTAGAAATGGCGCCAGCACGCTGTTAAATGCCGGCGATTGTTCGAGGTTCGGAAGATGCCCGGCGTCATGAATGACGCGCAGCTGCGCGTGGGCGATGCCCTCGGCCATCAGTTGAGCCTCAGTGGGCGGGGTGGCTTGGTCCAACTCGCCTACAAGAATCAGGGTCGGGCACGCGATCGTGCGAAGCAGCGGTGTGGAATCGGGCCGATCAGCCATGGCTTTAAGGTCCGCTCGAATGGTCGCTACCGGAGTCCGTTCGATCATGATGCGCAGGTCTTGTGCCAGGCCCGGTTTGTTACGAAGCGAGGCCGGGCATAACAGTTTGGGCAGCATGATGTCGGCAATCGCGGGCGCCCCTCGAGACTCAACGGTCTGAATCATGGAAAAACGAGCAGCGCGCGCTTCTGGACTGTCGGACTGAGCCCGCGTATCGGCAAGCACGAGGCCCTTCACTCGATCCGCAAACCGCCGATAGAAGGCCAAGGCCACATAACCTCCCATAGACGACCCGGCCAGAACGATTTGTCGGATTGAAAGGCGGTCAAGAAGAGCACAAATATCGGACGCGAACTCATCGATTGTCCACGTCTCGGCGATCGGTCCGGATTCCCCATGCCCCCGAAGATCGACCGTGATGACCCGAAACTGTTCGTGAAGCTCGGACACCTGGGGAGCCCACATACGGCGGTTGAGTGGAAACGCATGAATAAAGAGAACCGGTAGTCCGGTCCCCTCATCGCTGTAAGCCAGGTCATTCGGGTTCATCATTTATTCCGAAGGTCTGAAATTATGGCGCACCGGCGCTGGCGCTATCACAAGACACCAAATTCATTCAATGGTGGGCGGCTCTCCGCACAGAGATTTGCGGCCGCATACCTCTTCTGTATACAATCCTTAAGACCTTTGCAGGCGCACAGATGAGCAATCGCCATTTGGATTCGGATCTTTTCTCGCCACCCAAGCCGGGCTATGCTCCTGTTCACCCTCCACTGGCGGAGCGCATGCGACCGGAGGACTTCGGGGACTTCATCGGCCAGGATGACATCATCTCGCCGGATCGGCCTCTTCGGCGCGCGATCGAATCCGATTCCCTGTCCTCTCTGATTCTGTGGGGGCCGCCCGGCTCCGGGAAAACCACCCTCGCGAACATTATTGCACGGCGCACCAAAGCTCAGTTCGTCTTTTTCTCAGCCGTTACCAGCGGCATACCCGAACTGCGTCAGGTGATCAAAGCCGCGGAACAGCGCCAGACCTTCCATCAACAGCGCACTATTCTGTTTGTGGATGAGATTCATCGGTTCAACAAGGCGCAGCAAGATGCGTTTCTTCCCCACGTCGAGCAAGGCACAATCATTCTCCTGGGCGCGACGACTGAAAATCCCTCATTTGAAGTGATCGCCCCTTTGTTGTCTCGCTCCATGGTCGTCAGATTCAACTCCATCACGGATGACGCCATGGGACGCATCATAGACCGAGCCGTGACGGACGGGAAAGCCGGCTTGGCCCGCTTTCGCGTCGATGTGTCGGAAGGCGCGCGCCGCCGCCTGATTGGATTCGGAAATGGAGACGCCCGTCGTGTGCTGACTGCGCTTGAATTCGTGGTCACGCAGATGTCGGCCGGTCCTGACGGTCGTATGCGGCTTGATGAAGCGGCGCTGGATGCCGCCATGCTGAGAAAGGCGCTTCGGCACGATAAGGATGGCGAAGAGCATTACAACTTAATATCAGCCTACATCAAAAGCCTCCGGGATTCGGATCCTCATGGAGCGTTGTACTGGCTGGCCAGAATGCTGGAAGGGGGAGAGGACCCGGTCTTTATTGCGCGCCGGCAGGTGATTTTTGCGTCCGAAGATATCGGCAACGCCGATCCGATGGCCCTGCTTATGGCTAATGCGGTGTTTGAAGCCGTCGAGCGAATCGGGCTGCCCGAGGCGCAAATCAATCTCGCTCAGGGCACGACGTATCTCGCGACCCGCGCAAAAGACAATGCGTCGTACATCGGGCTTCTGGAAGCGTTGCGGGATGCGAGAGAGTATGGCAATCTGGAAGTGCCGTTGCATTTGCGCAATGCGGTGACCCCGCTTATGCATGCCCTCGACTATGGGAAAGGATATCGGTACGTGCACGAAGATCCTTCGGCGAACGTCGAACAGACACATCTGCCGGCGAAGCTCGAAGGGAAAATCTACTATCGACCAAAAGACCCCGAATCGTGATAGAAATACGCCAATGAGGTTGTAGACATTTTGGTATAATGCGTTATACTCTCTAAGGAATTGAGGATGTATCGATGGAGTCAACCTCAAAAACCGATGAACGCCGCCGCCAGAGTCGAGTTACCTTGGTCGGCCCTGCGCTGATTACATCTCGCAGCCGTCATGAGCGTGTCCTGACCGCCGTGCTGGATAATGCCAATCGACTGGGAGCAGGACTGCATGCCAGAGAAGCTCTGGAAATCAATGATGTGGTCTCTGTGACCATCGCGTTTCTCGACCAGGAGGGGGATGAGCAGCAGGAAAAACTGACCGGGACGGTGGCCTGGGTCAAGC
>JBOHOS010000324.1:0-1915 GCA_050731295.1 Nitrospiraceae bacterium
ACCCGAAGGGACCTTCGACGTTTGTCGGTCTTGAGCACATAGAATCTTTAACCGGCCGACGAATTGGATTGGTTGATGTTGAAATGTCACGGCTCACCGGACGCAAGCCTCGTTTTTACAAAGATGACATTGTCTATGGCTACCTCCGACCCTATCTAAATAAGGTTTGGGTTGCTGAATTCGAAGGGCTGTGTTCTGTAGATCAGTACGTCTATTCAGTTCCACCTAAAGTAGCTGAAAATGAGTTTGTGGCTTGGTTCATGCGCAGTTCTGTTTTCTTAGATCGGGCACCAATTGAGACTACTCCTGGTCAGTTGCCAAGGATTAGGACGGAAGAAGTGGCTTCGGTTGAGATTAACCTTCCACAGGGAAACGAGCAGAGACGTGTCGCAGCAAAGATTACAGACCGGATGACTACTTTTAACCGAACCCGCAAGGCTCTCTCAGACCAACTCGCCATGATCAACGCCCTGCCTGCTGCGCTTCTCCGTCGAGCATTTGCGGGTGAGTTGTAATGGCGCATTTCCCCTGCCCTTATCTGGGTGGCGATGTTGAATTGACGGATGAGCGGAAGCGGCACATTGACGAGCGACATCCTGACCTATTTGAAAAGCATCAGTCGCTCATTGAAGAAACCCTGGTGAACCCGGATCAGGTTCGGCGTAGCAGCCGTTCCGCAAATGCGCGACTTTTTATCCGTGACTTTGGTACCATCAGCGATAGCGCCTATGTCGTCGTCGTGGTAGTCAGTGAATCAGCTCCAAGCGCGCGGCACTGGGTTGTGACCGCCTATCGCGCCAGGAGGTTAACGGGAGGAGTCCATGAATGGAAGCGAAACTGACGTTTCGGTATGACCGTGTGGGGGATATTCTCTACATTGACAAGCGGCCTCCTTATCCCGAGCAGGAGTCTGAAGAGCTGGGCGATGACGTCATCGCGCGTTTCAACCCAAACACCCATGAGATTGAAAGCCTCGAAGTCCTTTTTTTCTCGACTCGCCTTCTACGCAGTGATCTTTTTGAATTGCCGATCACGGCAGATCTCCGGTTGTCCCTGCCGAAATGAATCCCGCTGAAGTTTCCGGCACGTCCTCGCCCTCATCGGTAAAAGGCCCCACTCATGCCGGCATCTCAAACTGCTCTTGGAGAGGAGTGAATGGCTAGGCCACAAAAGAACGGCAACGGTAAGCGTCTGGCTACTCAGCAATCCGTCAACGGCGCCATCAAGAGCATATGCGATATCATGCGCCGGTCGAATTGCGCCGGCGCATTGCAATACGTCCCCGAACTGACCTGGATTCTCTTCCTACGAATTTTGGATGAACGTGAGACCCGCGAGGCGGAAGAAGCCGAGGCGGTCGGCGCGAACTTCAGACCGTCCTTGTCCCAACCGTACCGGTGGCAAGATTGGGCTGCGCCGGATGGACCGAAACGGAAGGACCTCCAACACGGCGCGATGGGCGCGTTCTTCGGCTTCGTCAATGGCGACTTGATCCCGCACCTTAAGAAACTCCGCGAACGGCCCAATGCCACGCCTCGGCAAAAGATCATCAGCGAAATCTTCTCCGGTGTCGACAAGACGCGAATCGACACGGAGCGTAATCTGCTCGACGTGCTCGACAAAGTACACGACATTAGCGCCGAGACCGTGGATCCCACCCATGTCTTCACGCTTTCGCAGGTGTATGAGGGCTTGCTGCTTAAGATGGGCGAAAAAGGAAATGACGGCGGCCAGTTCTTTACGCCGAGGGAGATCATCCGCGCGATGGTGAAGGTCGTTGATCCGAAGATCGGCGAAACGGTGTACGATCCCGGCTGCGGGACCGGCGGCTTTCTCGCGCAAGCCTTCGAGCATATGGCCGGACCGAACCGCGCCAACATTCGATCCGCTGATCAGTTGGAGGCGCTCAAACGCC
>JBOHOS010000325.1:0-1079 GCA_050731295.1 Nitrospiraceae bacterium
ATGTACAGCTATTCAGCTTTTAGTTATAAGAACGCTCCACAATGTGACTGAAAGGGCGAAGCTGTATCAAAGCCATGTCAGGAAAGATCCACGTCATGGAGAAAGATTCGCGAATATTGAAGGCAAGATCCATCTCCAGTTGGCAAGTCGTGAGTGTGTCAGCACGTAGATTCCGTATGCCGGCGGCTGTGCGCAAAGATAGAAAGAATCTATTTCTATTTGTGAGGGGGCCATGCTTATTCCTGAGGCAAAACTTTTCTCAGAAAGTCCTGTCGCACCGCCAGACGTTGGTGGTTATTGGGAAAAAAGTGCGATTTGCTGGTATGCGATCAGAACGCGCTCGCGCCATGAAAAAATCGTTCGTAGCCAGTTGGCGGGGCAGAATATCGAGAATTTTCTTCCGACCGTAAAGCGATGGAGTCAATGGAAGGATCGAAAGAAGGAAATCGAATTTCCGCTCTTTGCAGGGTATTGCTTTGCAAGATTCTCATTGGAAGACCGGCTTCCCGTGCTCCAATCTACGGGAGTGGTGAGCATCATCGGATCCGGAGGTCAGCAGCCTGAGCCTATTCCTGATTCGGAAATTGAATCGTTGAGATTATTGGTGAACACTTGCTTGCCTTACGATGCTCATCCTTACCTAAAAGAAGGCATGCCCGTGGAGGTTATTAGCGGCCCTTTGCAAGGCCTAAAAGGCCGTCTCATTCGAAAAGCGAAACTGTGCCGCCTTGTCGTGAGCATCAATCTTATCCAGCAGGCTGCGTCTGTCGAAATTGACGCGTCAAGCGTCGCTCCGGCTTAACCACTCGGTTCCCTCCCCTGAAAATTCAACTTGCCGAAGTCAGTTGGCTTATCCGACAAGTTCTGAGCCTCCCTCGATCGAAATGAAATAATCGGGCCGGTTGTCTTCCGGTCCACCAATCGATGCTGGACTTCCATGGGATTGAAGCAAAAGCGGATGATCCGATGATGGCCGCTATCGTCAAGCTCTTTCTGATGTGAATACCCGCCTGTCTCCGTCCGGCACATCAGAACGTGTGGTCGGCCTGGTCGCATCCTTATCTACGTCGCAAGAGAGA
>JBOHOS010000326.1:0-3143 GCA_050731295.1 Nitrospiraceae bacterium
CTCTACGGCAGTTGAAGTGGCGTTGAAAATGGCGGTTCAGTATTGGCAGCAACGCCGGCCGAAGGCCGGCGCCAAACAGACTTTCGTCAAACTGCAGCTGGCCTATCATGGCGATACCGTCGGCGCCATGAGCGTCGGCCATATCGAGGTCTTTCATCAACGATTCAAGCCTCTGCTCTTTCCCACCTTCACCGTGGATCCTCCGTATTGCTATCGGTGTCCGATCGGCCGCACGTACCCCTCCTGTCACATGGCATGTCTCGATCCGATCGAACGCCTCATACAACGACGGCATCGCGAGATCGCGGGGCTGATCATCGAGCCGCTGGTTCAAGCGGCGGCCGGGATGCTCACCGCGCCTCCCGGGTTTCTCACACGCCTCCGACAAGTATGCACCGATCATGATGTCCTCTTGATCGCAGATGAGGTGGCCACGGGGTTCGGCCGCACGGGACGCATGTTTGCCTGCGACCATGAACAGGTCACCCCCGACCTCATGGCCGTCAGCAAGGGATTGACCGGGGGGTATCTTCCCCTTGCGGCAACCTTGGCCACCGAAGATATCTACCGGGCGTTCTTGGGAAAGTACGACGAATGGAAAACGTTTTTTCACGGCCACAGCTACACCGGGAACGCGTTGGGCTGCGCCGTGGCGCTGGCCAATTTGAAGGTCTTTCGCACGGAGCACACCTTGGTTCGGCTCCGGCCTCGTATCGCCCTGCTTCGGCGGTTGCTTCATCCGCTCTCGGCGCTGCCCCATGTCGGTGACATTCGGCAGTGTGGGTTGATGGTGGGAATCGAACTCGTCAAGGAACGGGCGTCACGGGCTCCCTACGCGCCCGCTCAACGAAAAGGACATCACGTTGCCATGGAGGCGCGCCGGCAGGGACTGCTGCTCAGGCCGCTGGGAAATGTGATCGTCTTGGTTCCGCCGCTCAGCGTCACGCCAAAAGAGCTGGCTCGCATGGTTGATATTGTCCGCCGGTCGATTCACGCCGTGACTGACACCGGGGCACCATGACATCGATGGCGAGCGGACTCGGCAAAAGGACCGCTCATTGATCGGGTTTGGCCTGCGGAGGCGGCGAATCGGGTTGTTCGACTTTCACGATCTTGACATCGAAGGTCAGCTGTTTCCCGGCGAGGGGATGATTGAGATCCAGCACAACGCTCTTGTCCGAGACTTCGAGAACCGTCACCGGCTGGCCATTGGCCGAACGCAGCATCGTCCCGACTTTTACATCGGGAGGAACCTTGCTTTTCTCAACCGTCGCTCGGGCTGTTTTATCATAGACTCCGTATCCTTGCTCCGGCGACACGTCAACCTTCTTCTGCTGGCCGACCGACATGCCGGCCAACGCCTTCTCCAATCCCGGGACAATTTGATGTTGTCCCTGAATAAATGAGATCGGAACCCGCCCCACGGTGGAGTCCACCACGGTCTTATCCGGCAGTGTCAACGTGTACTCAAGGCTGACCTTCATCCCGTCCGTGACCTGTCCGCTTTGACCGTGGACCGGCCCTGCCCACTGGAGATAACCGAGCATCATCGCTCCCGCGGCGAGCATCGACAATGATTGACGTGTCATCACAGGTTCCTCAGCATAAGCTCAACACCGCTCAGCTTTTTGAAGCGCACGCTCCACACCGTCAGGGCCCGTGGCGGAAGGCGCTGCGTCGTCGCGCTCGGGAAGGTCTGTGTCCCAAGCTGGGCTGCGCCTCCGGACCCGCATCGCGATGGGTCGGCACGGCGGCATGTCGTGTTGACCGTACGCGACCATTGTCCCGTAAGCGCACCTCCTCGTCGGGCTCACTGTAGGGAGCCGGCAGAGGCGCCAAGTCCGGCACGGGAAGCTTCTTGGTCTCAATCCGGAGCTGCCGGACCATCTGCAAATAGGACCGCTCTTCAGATGGTGTGAGGATGAGCATGGTGCGTCCCTCTTTTTCGGCCCGTCCGGTTCGGCCGGCGCGGTGAACATAGGACGTCGGCGTACCGGGCAGCTCATAATGAATGACCTGCGCGACGTCCGGAATGTCTAAGCCGCGGGCCGCCACATCGGTGGCGACGAGAGAGGCCAGGCGGCCGGCGCGGAACGCCGAGAGAGTCCGCTCCCGCTTCGCCTGGGTATGATTGCCCGTGATCGAGCCAACAGACGCCGGCTCTCCTCCCAATCGTTCGGTCAGCCGCCGCACTTTATATTTCTGCTCGCAGAAGACCATGCTTCGCCCACCGGGCGGCAGTCCACGCAACAAGGTATGGATGAGCCGAACCCTCGCCTCGTGATCCGGAACGACGTAGTAGGCGTGTGAGATTTTTGTGGGAGTGGTGATCCCGGCATCCACGCTCGTTTTCACCGGGTTGTTGAGCATACTCTGAGCCAACCCTTGGATATCCGACGCGAAGGTCGCCGAGAACAGGAGGGTCTGGCGCTGTTTGGGAAGCCGATCAAGAATGCGCTGGATATCACGAAGAAAGCCTCGATCGAGCATCTGGTCGGCCTCGTCCATCACCACGAATTGCACCTCAGCGAGACGAAGATGGCCCGTGCCGAGCAGATCCAGCAAACGCCCGGGGGTGCCCACGACCACAAGCGGAGGCCGACGGAGAGCGCGATAATGCCGTTCGATCGGCGTGCCGCCATAGACCGACAGCGATGTCAGCGCCGGCGGGGCATACTTTCGCAGCTCGGTCTCAATCTGCAGAGCCAATTCGCGCGTCGGAGCCAGAATCAATGCGACGGGCCCGGCCGGATATCCATGGGACGTCGCTCTATGCGACGGTGGGGTGGTTCCCGGCATTCCTTCAGCATTGGTGCGCGCTGGCGTCGGCGGGCGCAGGGCTCGTTCGATCATCGGAATGAGAAACGCTAACGTCTTGCCGCTCCCCGTCTTCGCCTGAGCAAGAACATCGCGGCCATCCAGCGCCGGTGGAATGGCAGCTAGTTGAATGGGAGTCGGAGTCGTCAATCCTGCCTGCAACAGACGATGGGCAAGAAAAGGGGACAGCTGAAAATTCGCAAACGTAGTCATGGTGATCCTTTGAAAAAGTTGACTCCGGAAGAGACCGTGGGGAACGCGGCGTGTCACAACGCTGCGGTCTGATGGAGAGATGGGCTCTGCTGGAGGTAGTGGCGGAGCTGCCT
>JBOHOS010000327.1:0-6088 GCA_050731295.1 Nitrospiraceae bacterium
GCCGTCATACACCTCCAGTTGAAGCGGAATCTCAGAATAGCGTTGGAGACCGGAACGTGCGTGCACAATCAGCACGGGGTTTGTTTCAAGGCCGGCAAGTGATCGTGGGCTGCGATATTCGGCAATGATCTGCAAAAATGTCCCTGCGCCGCAACCGATATCCAGAACGTGTTGATTTTCCGGGATGAAATTCAACAGGTCGTCAAACGGGCAAACATAAGAACGACACAAGCATTTTAGCTTGTTGATAAAGCCCAAGTCTTTGTCTAGGTGGGCTTTTAAGAAATGAACGAGTTCTCTAGTGTCGACTGCCTTCATATAGGCTCTCGCTTTTTAACCAAGGTCTGGGTAACACAAAAATCACGACCATACAAAGTCACTGTTCAGTACTACTGTACGCTAGATGCATTAAGCTCCACAATCGGGTTACACTACGTAAAGAAGTTTGAGTTGATAGAACGACAGGGAAGGCAGGCCCGCCCTCCTTCTGCCCCACACCAACGATCCTGCACTCGGTAAGATTTTAGATGACTCAATTCGTCCCCTTGCCTCATGCCGGCTGGTTTGTTACTCTCTCGCCCCGTCACACCGACATGAAAGGCCATTGAGCGTTATGGACATCACCCGCTATCTCGATCAGAAGCGCGAAGACGTCGATCAATTCCTGGATCGCGTCCTTCCCGACGCCACGCTGTCCCCCACCACGCTGCATGAAGCCATGCGCTACAGCCTGTTTGCCGGCGGGAAGCGCGTCCGTCCAATCTTGGCGATCGCGGCGGCGGACGCGATCGGACCGACATCCAAAGCAGTCCTTCCTGTCGCGTCGGCGCTCGAATTGATTCACACCTACTCGTTGATCCACGATGACCTTCCCGCGATGGACAATGATGATTATCGCCGCGGCAAATTGACCAACCACAAGGTCTACGGCGATGCGATGGCGATTCTGGCCGGCGACGCTCTGTTGACCCTCGCCTTTGACCTGTGCAGCCGGCCTGAGTTGGTGGAAGGGCTCGATCCGGCTCGCCAAGTCCTGGTGATTCGTGAACTGGCGTTAGGCTCCGGCCACCTCGGCATGGTCGGCGGGCAGGTGCTCGACATTCAAGCGGAGAACAAGGACATCGATCTCCACACGCTGCAGACGATTCACATGCACAAGACCGGCATGCTCATCCGGGCCTCGGTGCGGATGGGAGCCATCGTCGCCTCCGCAACGCTCCCTCAGTTAGATCATTTAACCAAGTACGCCGAAGACGTCGGGCTCGCGTTCCAAATCGCGGACGATGTCCTCAACGTCACGGGAACCCGTGAAGAACTCGGCAAGAACGCCAATACCGACGCCCAGCGCGGAAAAAAAACCTATCCGGCCTTTTATGGTGTGGAGGGCGCCCGCCGTCTGGCCGATGAATGCGTGGAGCGCGCTATCAGCCGGTTGGAAACGTTCAACTCGCAAGCCGACCCGCTCCGAGAGCTGGCCAGGTACATCACTGCGCGGCGCAGCTAGCGGATGTTGAAAAAAGGCCGCCAACTTTGTTCTCGGCTCGAAAACATCCTCAACGTGCCCCACTCGGGAAAAGAGCCGGTCTCGGCCGGCTCGGGGCAGGGCGGGTGAAAAAAGCTACGCCTGCGGTGTTTTCTTCGCCTGCAGCCGCGCTTCGGGAATGGGCGCGTCTGGGGCGGGCGGGTGTGCCCGGGAAGGGACCCGTCCTGGCGGGTCTGGGGCGGGCGGGTGTGCTTGGGAAGGGACCCGTCCGGCGGGTCTGGGGCGGGTGGGTGTGATAGGCCTTTTTGAACGCCCGCTTAAGAAGCCGCAGGATAGCGAATGAAAGCTCTAGTGACCGGCGCGACCGGATTTGTGGGAGGCGCAGTGGCGCGCGCACTGGCGGCCGCCGGTGCAGATGTGCGCGTGCTGGCGCGACCGGACAGCGACCTCCGCAATTTAGAGGGCCTGAAGGTCGAGCGGGTTCACGGGGACCTTCGCGATCGCGAGTCCCTTCAGAAAGCCCTTGCCGGGTGCCGGCATCTGTATCATGTGGCCGCGCATTATGCGCTATGGGCCAAAGATCCGTCGATCTTCTATGAGGTCAACGTCACGGGTACGCGAACTCTGCTCGAGGCCGCTCGCGACACGGACATCGAGCGGATCGTCTATACCAGTACGATCGGCGCCATCGGCTTGCCGCCGGGCGGAGGGATTGGAACGGAAGATACGTCTGTCTCCCTCTCGCAGATGGCGGGAGATTACAAACGCTCCAAATACCTGGCCGAACAAGAGGTCATGAAGCTGGCGCGCGAGGGCCTTCCGGTGGTGATCGTCAATCCGAGCGCGCCCGTCGGCAAGGGCGACGTGAAACCGACGCCGACGGGGCAGATGATCGTGGATTTCATGAAGGGCCGCATGTGGGCCTACATCGAGACAGGGATGAATCTGGTGGATGTGGATGACGTTGCGATCGGCCATCTCAGGGCGATGGAGCGCGGGCGCACGGGCGAACGCTATATCCTGGGGAATCGCAACTTATCTCTTCGCGAGATTTTCGACATTCTCAGCGGCGTGACCGGAGTCCCGGCGCCGCGCGTCAAACTCCCGTGGCAAGCCATTCTGCCGCTGGCTTATGCCAACCGATGGATAGCCGACTATGTGACACACCGGCCGCCTCGGATTCCGCTGGAAGGTGTGCGCATGGCGAAGTATCGCATGCACTACGACTGCACCAAAGCAAAGCGGGAACTGGATCTGCCGCAAACGCCGGTCGACGCAGCGCTGGAGAAAGCAGTCAGGTGGTTCAGAGACCACGGCTACGCGTAACAGGCTGCTGAAATCTCTCCAGCGGCGTTCTCAGTCGCGCGCTTCCCTCAACGTACTCGCCATGTACGCCTCGGGGACCGCACTCCTTGCGGCCTTGCTCTGGGGAAATGGCGCGTCCCACGGGAAAAGAACTGGCCTCGGCCAGTTCCGGGCGGGGCAGGGTGTAATAGCGCCTGGGGCGGGCGGGTGCGATTTTGACCTTTTTGAGCAGCCTGACTGGCATCTTGGATATCCCAATCCTCCTCATCAAGACGATTCTCCTTCGCCCTTATGTCTTTCTGTTTCTCGCCGCATTTCTCTTCTCAGCCAGCCGGCTACTGGGATGGAAGCGGACGGGAGCCTTCTTCATCATCACCTGGATCACGGCGTTCGCGTGCGAATTCTCCTCTACGCGAACAGGCATTCCATTCGGCTGGTATCAGTACACGGCGTCAACGGTCGGACAGGAACTGTACCTCTCGAATGTGCCGTTCATGGATTCTTTGTCCTTCACCTTTCTCCTGTACGCCAGCTACTGCCTCGCACTGGTGTTTCTTCTGCCCGCCCAGGACAGACCAGTCAGGCGTTCTTCATTCCTCGTCCTGAAGTTGCTGTTCGATCCCAGCGTCCGCACGTCCTGGCCGGTCCTGATCTTGACGGCGCTCTTCTTCGCCTTCATCGATGTGGTCATCGATCCAGTTGCGCTCCGCGGCGACCGGTGGTTTCTGGGGCGGATCTATTACTATCCTGACCCGGGCGTCCATTTCGGCGTCCCGTTGGCCAATTATGCCGGATGGGCCGTGGTCGGGCTGATCGCGCTCACGGTGTATTTCGTCCTGGATCGCCATCTACCCTCCCCGGAGCTCCGTCCTGATCAATCCGTGACAGAAAAAGTTCTGCTGGGATGCGGTCTGTACTACGGCGTGCTGATCTTTAATCTGGCGATGACCTTCTGGATCCATGAAGCCTTGCTCGGCATAACGGGCATCCTGATCTATCTTCCGATCACCGTTCTTGCCGTCCTTCGGCTCGCTCAACGTCTCCCTGCGCCCAATGACTGAGATGCCGATTCGGGCCGTGCTGATCCCGTTTCTTTCGTCTCTGTGGCGGTCTTGCCGTTCCGTCGGCTTCTTGGAGATCGTGCCGGGGAACCTGTATACTGCAGAAAGACTCGGCAGCAGTGTCATCTGGAGAACGGAACCATGGCACATAATCCTACCCGCGGAGTGATTCGTAAGGTGATCGTTGCGGCGATCGTTGCGGCGGTCGCCTGGGTCGGCGGTGGCGCGTTGGGATTTCCACCGGTCTTTCAGGTCATGTTCGTGCTCTATGCGGCGTTGGGCTTGGCGATTTTTCTCCTGTTGGATGCGCCGGCGCTTCCCCGTCTGTCCGGACTCAAGGCGGGTGCGGTGCTGATTGCCTTCTATACCGTCTTGTCGGCGGTCTACATTTTCGGCGCCGGCGCCCTGCCGCAGTTCGATCCCGACGATGAAAAGGGCAAGATTGAAAAGCTCCTGAAGGCCAAACGCGCAAAGGCCGAGCACGATGCGGGCAATCTGGACGAGTTGATCAAACAAACGAAGGAGCAAGAGACGAAAGTGCAGTCGCTCCTGGTTCGATTGAACCGCTTCGTCCCGGCCACGCCGACCGGAGTCGGCGAGACGGACAAACCGGCCTCCGGCGGCGGGATGACCGTTCTGGCGCGCGGCATGGAGGTGTATGAGCTGCACGAGTGCTATAACTGCCACAAAATCGGCGGGAAAGGCAGCGTGAAGAAGCGCGGGCCCGTGCTGGACAATATCGGCAGCCTGCTGACCAAGGACGACATCAAGAAAAAGACCTTCGACATCGCCTACCTGTACGCCGAAGGCTTCGAGAAAGAACACAAGAAAGGCGTCATGCCGGATAAATACAAGGAATTGATGACCGAGGAGGAGCTCGATGCCCTCGCCTCCTACCTCAGCACGCTCAAGAATCCGGCCGTGGAAACGCCGAAGCCCATTTTTGTGAAGACGAAGGTCGAGCACGGGTTCATCGTGTACGGTTATATCCGGGACGGAAGCGGCAAGCCGATCTCCGATGTGGACGTTCAAGCGAAGCCGATCAAGGAACATGCCCATGCCGGCAGCGCGAAAACGAACCAGGATGGGTATTACGAGATCTTTCTCCATTTGCACAACGAGGATGCCGGCACGAAAGTGGTCGTGTCGGCCAAAGGCGCGCAAAAAGAATTTGTGGCGAATTATGATCCGAATGATAAGGTCACCAAACGCCAGGCGTCTGTGGATTTGGCCGTGGCCGCCGGGTAACCTTATCAGGATGCTCAAAAAGGCCCCCAACTGCGTTCAGCTAAAAACGCCAACGGGGGAGAAGAGTTTCTGAAATCCAGGATGCCCTTGAATGTTTTCGAAGAGTTGATCGTTGAGAACTGAGCACTGAGAGTTTCATGCTATGAAAGGCGCATTCATCCGTTTCATCATCACCGGGGTGGCGGTCTTCCTCGCGGCTCACGTCATCCCGGGAATCGAGTTGGAGACGGTCGGCGCGGGCATTGCCGCGGCCATCATCCTCGCCCTGCTCAACGCCGTGGTCCGTCCCATCCTCTACTTGTTCTCGCTTCCGCTCATCGTGCTGACGTTGGGGCTGTTCATGGTTGTGATCAATGCGATCCTGCTTCAAGTCGTCTCGGCCCTGGTCAAAGGATTCCAGGTCACCGGGTTCTGGGCGTCTTTTTGGGGAGCCGTCGTGATCAGCCTGGTCAGCACGGTCTTGAACCTGTGGGTCTCCGAGCAGGGACAATGGGAAGTCGTCACCTACCGACCAAAGCCCCCGCGAATCGTAAATTGAAATCACGGGTCCTCGTTGATACAATCAGCCCCCGACTGTGAGGCCCATCCCATGTCACGACCCATCGAACAATCGGTGACCGACAAACAGAGCACGCTGCAAAAGACGTTGACGTCCGCCCTCAATGAGTTAGGCCTGGATGCGGCGCTCGTCGCGATTGCGGAACGGGACAACGGTCCGCTTGTCGCGCACGCGACGCGCGCATTCTCCCCGCGTGACGTGCAGGCGATCCTGCGGGCCTTGTCGCTGCAGGAATTAGGCTCGCCGGCAGCGCCGGCGCATGAGGGGCAGGGCCGCGCGATCGGTGACACGGAGCAGAAATCGATACGGGTCCGGATGATCAGCCCGGGGGCCAAATCGCTGCTTGCCGCTCCGCTCCGATACCAGCAGCGCGCGTACGGGGTTCTGGTCATTGGCCGCAAGGAGACCTCGGCGTTCTCCAAAAAAGAGAAG
>JBOHOS010000328.1:0-1914 GCA_050731295.1 Nitrospiraceae bacterium
GTTTTGGTCCACGAACCACGCTGGCGGAGTTGGTGGGCACAATCTGTCCGAGGACAAGCCAATTGAAGAGCATACGGATGGCAGCGAGCTTGAGCTTCACGGAAGGCGCTGCGATCCGTTGCTGCAGCTCTTCGATATAAGCCGCGACGTGGACGGGCTGCACGTCCCGGAGGTGTCGCAGGCCACCGGCCTCACACCATGCGGCAAATTCTCCTGTGGCTTTGGCGTAGGCTTTCCTCGTATTGGGGTTCCTGATATTGGCGGCGAAGAACTCGAACACGCGCTTTGCGGTTCCGGGGTCCCGGGAGAAGAGGGCGGGCAGTGTCGAGCCGGCAAATGACTGGATTTCTGTTTTCTGAATCGTGACTAAGGCTTGTTTCATTCCTTCATCGCGTGGATTTCGTCACGCAATTCTGTCACTGCCTGAGAGACTGAGATGCGGTTTTCGGCTGCGTAGGTTTTCAACGCATCGTGAAGGCGTCTGCTGACCGTGTAGGGAAAGGGAAGAGCACCTGTAAGGTGGCTGTGTGGTGAGCCCAGTAGCAATTGGAACAAAAAGAGAGTGAAAATAAAAACCCTCTCCTTCGGAAGAAAGGAGGTTTTTTTGTGGCCGCCGTCACGCGGCCTGTTGAGCCGGAGCCGGCTGGAGCTGCTGCAGAAAGTCGGCGGCGCGTTGCGCATGAGCGGCGGCCGAGAAGATGGCGCGCTTGTCGTCATGGAGGATCTTCAGCCAGTGGCCGAGATGATTGCCTGGCGCAATGCCTTGGCATTCAATCCGGTAAAAGTCAAAAATCGTCCGTCAAGCGTGTATTCGGCTCCAAGAAGATTGGCTGCGTAGGCCTGTGGCAACTGCTCTTTGGCGAAAAGTCGAACCTTATCGATCAAACGTGGAAGAAGAATATACCCACCGAGCGACTCGCGTGGAGATCGCAATGGCACTGGCTTGGAAAAGGCCATGGCAGCGCTAAATGCTGGAAGATGTTTGGATACTCAAGGGCACGATCGGCGAATTGGGAACCGTCCGGAGCGGCATGAATCATAAATCGTCCGGTGTGAGACCGGTCACCTTCGACAGGCGGTCCAGCATGCGCGGTCCGATTTCGTCACGGTCGTGAAAAGCGAACACAACATCAGGCCAACCAGCTCGATGAAGGACCCGATGAGATCCGTGTGCGTTTGGCCTGCCAGCCGATGCGAAGGAGGGCAGAAAGAACGCGGGAGGCCCGGGTCGACGGCCAACGGCTCATGCCTCGATGAACGAGACGTTCAGTAGTTCCTCAGGTACCGCCTCGCTATGTTCGAGACGAGCGGCCATCGCGCGAAGAGCCAGGGCTTGGACCGCTGCCAGTGCGCCGGCACGCGTCTGCCCATAAGCCATCACCCCTGGCAGCGCTGGCACCTCGCCGATCCACCGGCCATCTTCTTCTTGCTCCAGCTCGATCTTTAATTGCGTTACCTTTGCCATGGCATTCTGCGCAGCTCTAATAGCCGATAGGCTAAGCGACGACACCAAAAAGCAAGCTGTCATTAGAACCGCGGCCCGAGAAACGGTCCCTGAAAAATGAAATGTGTCAGGCAGGGGACCCGGGTGTTCAGAACCTTCTAGAATAAGGCCGACTATTTGGGGCTCTTCACTCTGCTGAAGAGCTTGCTCAATTCCCGCAGCCATAGGACTGAACTCGCCACCGCTGCGCACTTCAGCCAATCGCCGGCCGTCAGACTCACGGTCGAGAACGCTTGCTGCAGGAACGGGATGTAAATCACCGCGAGCTGCAACAAGACTGCCAACAGGATCGCTCCCCATAGCCACTTGTTGGAAAACATCCCCACAAACGCGCTCCGTTCATCGGAACGGGCGTTGAACACGGTGAAGAGTGAAAAGAACACGAGGGTATTAAACGCCATGGTCTGCGC
>JBOHOS010000329.1:0-5658 GCA_050731295.1 Nitrospiraceae bacterium
TGTACGCCGGTATCACACCAACGTGGGAGTCGTTCTCCCTAATTTTTTGCCAACGCCCCCGCCCGGGTATGCGGGGATGAACCGGAAGATCATCGGCCCTACGCTCCTAGGTTGCATTATTAGTTTCGGCGGCGGCGGGCTTCTGCGGCGCTTCCTGCTCAAGCCGCACGGTCAAAAATTTGATGACCGAGTCTTCAAGCCGGTAGGAACGCTCGAGCTCGCCGATGGCTCCACCTTCCGCTTTGAAATGGAGATAGACGAACGTGCCTTTTCGCTCCCGCTTGACTTCATACGCAAGCTTTTTCTTGCCCCAGTTTTCGGACTTGAGGAGCGTCGCGCCGGATTTCTCGACGGCGCTTTTCATCTTTTCGATGATTTTGGAGGTGTCTTCGTCGGAGAGGGACGGGCGAACAATAAAGATGGATTCATACGACTGCATCAGAACCTCCTCATGGACAATGGCCCCAGACCTGGTCTGGAGCGAGGTCTAAGACCAACCCGGCTATTGCGGGGTGGCGCAAGCGGTGGACCGTACCATAGCCCGGAACGCAGTGTCAAACAAGCTAAACGGGCTGCCTACCGCAGCCGCTATACATTGAATCGGAAGTACACGACATCGCCGTCCTTGATGACATATTCCTTTCCTTCCAAACGAAAGAGGCCTTTTTCGCGCACCGCGGCTGCCGTGCCGCAGGCCATCAGATCGGCATAGGTAAAGACCTCGGCCCTGATGAACCCGCGCTCCATGTCGGAATGGATTTTCCCGGCCGCTGCCGGAGCCTTGGTCCCTTCACGAACCGGCCATGCTCGTGACTCTTCTTCGCCTGCCGTAAAGAAAGTAATCAGCGCCAGGAGGTCATAGGCGGCCGCGGTCAATCGGACAAGCCCTGACTCCGTGAGACCCAACTCTTGAAGGTAGGCCTGCCGCTCACCAGCCGGAAGCGCGGACAGTTCGGCTTCAAGCTGGCCGCAGATCACCACCATGCGAGCGTTTTTTTTCGCCGCCAACTCGCGTACCGCTCGTACGAGAGGATCGTCTGCTCCGACGCCTTCCGACACATTGGCCACAAACAGCACGGGCTTTGCCGAGAGGAGTTGGAACTCTTGCAACAGGCCTTGTTCATCGCTGCTGAACGGCTGGCTTTTCAGCCATTCTGCTTTATTCAGGAGATCTGTCAGCCTCTGAACGAAGGCCATTTCCTTGCCGGCTTTTGCATCGCCCGATCGGAGCCGTTTTTCCAGACGCTGCCGGCGGCGGTCTAACGTTTCGAGGTCGGCGAGCATCAGTTCTGTTTCAATCGTGGCGATGTCCTTTTCCGGGTCGACGCCGCCCCCCACATGCACGACATCCGGGTCTTGAAAACACCGGACCACGTGCATCAGGGCGTCCACCTCACGGATTTGCGCAAGAAATTGATTCCCCAGTCCCTCCCCCTTGCTGGCTCCTTCGACCAGTCCCGCGATATCCCGCACCTCCAGGGTGCTGGGCGTCACCTTGCGGGATTGGAATAGGTCCGCCAGTCGGGCCAATCGTGGATCAGGAACCGGCGCGATTCCCACGTTGGTTTCAACCGTGGAAAACGGATAATTCGCCGCCACGGCGCCCGCCCCGATAAGGGCGTTAAACACCGTGGTCTTGCCCACGTTCGGCAACCCGATCATGCCGCAACACAATCCCATGGTTCCTACTGTTCCCCCTCGTGATCGCGTACGTGAAATCGATTCATCGCGACCTCGACTCCTTCCAGGAGCAGACACTCCAACGCGAATACAGCTCGGCCCAGCGTGGCATCAATGATCGCGGTTTCGTCCGGCGTGAAGGGAGACAACACGTAGTCGGCGGTCTCTTCCCCGCCAACCGGCCGTCCGATCCCGATCTTCAGTCGGCTGAATTGATTGGTGCCGAGCACGGTGAGAAGCGAGAGGATGCCGTTGTGGCCACCCGACCCGCCGCTGCGTTTGAGACGGAGGCGGCCCGCCGGCAAGTCCAAATCATCGTGAACGACGATCACATCATGCGGCGACGATCCACTTTCATCCAACAGCGCCTGAACGACCGAACCGTTCTGATTCATCCAGGCGAGGGGTTGCGCCAAAATCACGTCGATCGTGCCGACACGGCCATACCCCCGGCGCACCCGCCCCATCACCGAGAGCTCGATCTTCCATCGAGCCGAGGCCCGCTCCAGCACCATCACACCGACGTTGTGCCGGGTGCCCGCGTACCGTTCGCCGGGATTCCCGAGGCCAACGATGAGGCGCAAGGCTACTTTTTCTTCTCCTCCTTGGCGTCCTTCTTTTCTGCCTTAGGCTGTTCTTTCGCCGCCCCCTCTTTCTTGTCAGCTTTCGCTTCCCCGGCGACAACTGCCGCAGCCTCCTCACCTTCCACTTTCCCTTTCGCCAGCACTTCAGGCTCTTTGCCTTCCTCAACGGCCGCTCCGCTGGTCAAGAGTGATTCCAGCTTCGCTTCCGACATCGGCGCGGCAACGCTGACGACCATCTGATCGGCCTCATCCAGAATCCGGATACCCGGTTCCTGTTTCAACTGACTGACGTGAATGCCCTGACCGATTTGCAACTGGGAGGCATCGACTTCAATCGCTTCCGGGATTGCAGCGGGCAAGCATTCGATGTGCAGGTCTCGGAGATTGTGATGGAGCACGCCTCCCTCCTTGACTCCCGCAGGCACCCCGCCGACCAAGCTGACGGGCACTTTCACCCTGATGGCCCTCGTCATCGACACTTCAAACAGATCCGCATGAAGGATTTCACCGGTCACCGGATCGACCTGATAATCGCGAAACAGCGCCGTGCGAGACCCGTTCGTCTTGGCCCCGGCAATGTTCAGGGAGACCAACGCGGTGCTGGCGGCATGAGAACGCAGGATTCTCTTCACCGCATCGGGATCCAGCGTCAGTAACAGACAATCGCCCTGTCCATACAACACGGCGGGGATTTTTCCTCTCCGCCGTAGCTGTCGGGCGACGCCCTTCCCTGCATGCTCTCTCATATCAGCGGCCATTTCGAACTTCATGATATCTCCCTTCTCACTCCGGCTTCGACGATCCTGCGCCCCAAGCTCTCGCCTTGCCCGCATCTCCTCGACGCGAGGTCTGCGCTTCCGACCCGATGACGGTGATAGGGAAGGGCGAGGCAGGACCGGTTATTACGCGAAGAGTGAACTGACCGACTCCTCTTCATGGATTCTGGTGATCGCTTCTCCCAGTAACGGTGCCACCGACAGGACGTGCAATTTTGGACAATGCTGTTGCTTGCCGTTCACAGGAATGGTGTTAGTCACGACAACCTCGGTTAAACAGGATTCTTGAAGGCGCTCGAGCGCCGGCCCGGACAGCACAGGGTGGGTGCAGCTGGCCCAGACCCGCCGCGCGCCCTTATCCGCGCAGGCCTTCGCGCCTTGCACGATCGTTCCAGCGGTATCGATCATATCATCCAGCAGCAAGGCATTGCGTCCCTCCACGTCCCCGATGATGTTCATGATCTGCGCCTGATTGGGCCCCTCTCGCCGCTTATCGATAATCGCCAGACCGGCTTGGAGACGCTTGGCAAAGGCACGCGCTCGCTCCACCCCTCCGGCGTCCGGTGACACGACGACCAGGTCTTCCCCTCCGCTCTTGCTGAGATAATCGAGCAGCACAGGCGTAGCGTAGAGGTGATCGACAGGAATGTTGAAAAATCCTTGGATCTGCCCCGCGTGTAAATCCATCGTGAGGACCCGATCGGCGCCGGCCGTGGTGATAAGATCGGCAACCAACTTTGCAGTGATGGGAACCCGCGGCTGATCTTTTCGATCCTGCCGGCCATATCCAAAGTAGGGAATGACGGCGGTAATCCGATAGGCCGATGACCGCTTGAGGGCATCGATCATAATCAGAAGTTCCATGATCGACGTATTGACCGGATCGCAGCAGGATTGGACCACAAACACATCTGCGCCGCGGACGTTTTCTTCGATTCTGATTCGGATCTCTCCATCGCTGAACGAGGAGACAGTCGCATCCCCTAAACCGATGCCGAGGTACGAGCATATTTCTCGAGCCAATGCGAGATTCGCGTTTCCTGAAAACAGCTTGAGTTCCTTGTCCATACCCATATGCCCTCCAGCTCAGATGGAGGCAGAACCATGCGCTCCGTCTGCCGCGGCGAGGTGCACTTTCCCGGAGCCTTCTCGGACCAAGTTCTCTGCTTGAGGGTCAGTAGAACAGCTACGGTATCGAAAAGGAAGGGTCGTTGTCAACCAACACGAAGCGGAACAATGGACGCGCCGTCCTGGCAGACCAGCGAATCGGCACAGGATCGAGCCGCAGACGTCCACCATCCGTGAGCGCCCCGGATGGAATCGCGGGCCTCAAGAGCCGACGCCTCCTGCCGAAACACCCCGAAGACTGTGGCTCCGCTGCCTGACACGAGAGCAGCCTCCGCTCCTTTCGATCTCAATTCATCCCGGACCTCACCGAGTACCGGATGAGTGGGAGCCAAGGCGTCCTCGAAATCATTCTCCATCAACGGAATGACGTCATCCCACGAGACGCTTGTCTTTCCGACCATGTCCGCCATCATGATCGAGACGGGCCGGACGAATGCGCGGGTCGCGGCCAATCGGCTGTAGGCCCAACGCGTTTCAATAGGAAACCCGGGATTGATCAGAACGATCCACCGTTCATCTCGTATCCGCAGGGGCATGACGTCCTCTCCCCTGCCGCGGACAGAGGCTGTGGGGGCGAAAAAGAAGAAGGGGACATCGCTTCCCAGGATTTCTCCGATCCGGACCATCTCGGCGACCGACCAATTCAGACTCAGGAGCCGATTCAATCCTAGGATGGTCGCAGCCGCATTGCTGCTGCCGCCGCCCAACCCTGCCGACACGGGAATCCGTTTCACGATGCGAATATGCAACCCCACCCGCAACACCGCGCGATCCAGGACCAATCCGGCCGCGCGGGACACCAAATTGCGTCCATCGGTCGGCAGTGCGGGATCGTTGCACTCGAGCTGGATGTCTCCTGCTTCCGGGCGCAGCCTGATGTGTATCTCGTCCTCCAACTCCACGGTCTGCATCAGCGACCACAGGTTATGATACCCATCCGGCCGTCGATCAAGGACTCGGAGGACCAGGTTAATTTTCGCAGGAGCAAAGAGAACCACTTCTTGTTGCATGGATGCCGCCGTCCCTCAGCGGTCAGTCTTGGCCCCCTTTAATCGCGTACTTTTCCAGCCGGTATCTAAACGAACGCGTGTTCAAATGCAACAGTCGAGCGGCTTTTTTCTTGACCCACCTGGAGCGCTCAAGCGCCTTCAGCAACAAATCTTTTTCAATCGTGTTCATCAGATTCTCCAAGTCGAGGCCATCCGGGGGAATGTCGGTGGGATACGCTTGAACGGGAGCCACATGCCGATGCAACCAGCCTCTGAGATCATCCTCGGTGATCACCGATCCGGTGGAGAAGGCCACCACCCGCTCAATGAGGTTTTCCAACTCTCGGACGTTTCCTTTCCACTCATGAGACAGCAGCATACGCATGGCGTCGGGGCTTAACGACGGAACGGGCTTGGCGTTGGCGTGAGCGAACTGTTCGAGGAAATGATTGGCCAACAGTGAAATATCGCCGGTTCGCATGCGAAGGGGCGGAAGATTAA
>JBOHOS010000330.1:0-2304 GCA_050731295.1 Nitrospiraceae bacterium
GCGGTAGCCCGTATCTTTCAAGCTGGGGCCAGCCGGTTGTTTTGACTATTGTCGATTCATGATTTCCATGTCGAGAGCAACAAATTTTTTGCAGAGCGCCTCGGGATTCCATCTTTTTGTCCACAACCAAACATGGTTATTTATGTTTTGATTAGCGTCTCTCGCTCCCGCTCAACCATGACCTCATGCCCAAGAAGGGCGTCGTCGATCATGGTGTAACGCGCACTCCGGCCGTTCAGCGGACCACCCTGGACGACGGTCTCAAACAAAAGAGGAGGAACCCTCCCCGATGTAGCCCTGATCGAACGCCAAGAAGACGGTGTCAACTCCTACATTCTCTACCGATGTGTCACGAATCACCCGGTCCGGTAGATGGGTGTAGGCCCATGCGGCCCACGCCGGGAAATCGGTCTCCCGCACCTGCCCATTGTGCAAAATGTAATACTGCGGGCTACCCATACAGGAGGGTGCCTGTCCGTCAACGTGCCACGTTTCACGCAATTCGAGTTCCATCCACACTTGCCTGGCCTCGAGTGGTTCCCTGGTGTCCAACGCTCGCATGTGGCACCTCTCATTTGTAAGGGGCAAAAAGTCTCTGGTGGATTGAAATACCGCGTCATAGATCAACGCATAGAGCAGTGCGACGGCCCACGCTTCCTTTCCATCAGCGGAAACGACCTCAGACTGGCAGCGAGGAAAGAGAGCAGACGTTGACTAAATTATGCCAAGAAGGGAGACCGTGGTCTGGTCAAAATTGCACAGGTTGGAAGATTTGGCTGAGCCAGGTAGCATCCAATAGTAATAGGGTAATTAGCCGTGCAGGACGATATCGAAGAAGACAGCGATACATGCAATCCGCCGCCGTTGCATGAAGTCCGGCGGCGGCTTTTTTAACCGGTTATTCCATGTCACCGCGTGCAGGGTGTACTCTCACCTCGACCGAGTGTTCCCGTCGGTCGTCAATCAGATGAATCGCCTGGTCGTGCTGTTCAAGGCCATCGACTGCGACGCGCGTCTCGCCGTTCGCGGCATCCGTTTGCAGGACGGTGATATGATAGACGGTTTCCCGATAGCGGTAGTGCAGCGTGAATCCTTTCCAATCCACAGGGAGGCACGGAGTAAAGCGTAGCTTGTCTACTTCCAGCCTCAGGCCAAGGAGTGATTCCACGATCAGCCGGTACATCCAGCCGGCCGAGCCCGTGTACCACGTCCATCCGCCGCGGCCGGTGTGCGGCGAAAGCGCATAGACGTCGGCCGCGACGACGTACGGTTCGACTTTGTAGGTCGCCATCCCCTCGGGAGATTTCGCATGGTTGACCGGGTTGATCATGGTGAACAGTTCCCACGCGCGCCGGCCGTCGCCCAATGCGGCGAACGCCATGGTCGCCCAGATCGCCGCATGCGTATACTGCCCGCCGTTCTCTCTCACACCCAGGACGTACCCTTTGATATATCCGGGATTCAAGTTTGACTTGTCGAACGGCGGATCCAACAATTGAATCAGCGCATGATCCCGGCGAACGAGGCGTGTATCCACCGCGTCCATGGCCATGCGCGAGCGCGTGGCATCCCCGCCACCGGAGAGAACCGACCAGCTTTGCGCAATGGAGTCAATCCGGCATTCGGGATTACCGGCGGACCCAAGCGGCGAGCCATCGTCGAAGTAGGCGCGGCGATACCACCCACCATCCCAGCCATACTGCTCGATATTCTCGCGCACCTGAGCCGCTTCATGCCGGCACCGTTCCGCGAAGGACAGGTCACCACGCATGCGGGCAATCTCCGTGAACCGCATGAGCACGTCGTACAGGAAAAATCCCAACCAGACGCTTTCGCCCTTCCCGTGGAAGCCCACCATGTTCATGCCATCGTTCCAGTCTCCGGAGCCGATCAGCGGCAGGCCGTGTTCACCAAATGTGAGACCCCTCAGGATGGCTCGCACACAGTGTTCGTACAAACTCGCTGCCTCTTCAGACCGGCCGGGAAGGCCGTAATACGAATCCTCCTCGGGGTTGACCGGACGGCCCTCGAGGAAGTGGACAGCTTCATCCAACACTCCGGTGTCCCCTGTGATCAGCACGTAGCGGCAGGTGGCCAACGGCAGCCACAGGTAATCATCCGAACAGCGTGTACGCACGCCCCGCCCCGAGGGAGGATGCCACCAGTGTTGAACATCCCCCTCCTGAAACTGACGAGCCGCGCACAGGAGGAGGTGCTCGCGCACGAGATGCGGCTTGGCGTGGATCAGCGCCATCGAATCTTGAAGTTGATCGCGGAACCCGAAGGCGCCCCCCGACTGGTAGT
>JBOHOS010000331.1:0-4350 GCA_050731295.1 Nitrospiraceae bacterium
TTCTCAAGGCGTTCAAAAGTTTCGAAAGCCCTTTGAAAACAGTATTGGGCAAGCACAATGGAGATGTAACGGAGCTGCTCAGGTTATTTCGAGAGGCGGGCTTTATGTATGACATTCCCGAGGCACAAGCAAAGGCAGTGTGTAAGCAGGTGCTCGCATCTATTGCCGTACTGCGAAATGAACTCGGGGGCCACGGACAGGGAGATGCTGTTTTGGAGGTGCCGCGTCCTTACGCGCTCCTTGCAATACACCTGGCTGGTTCGCTGAATCAATTCGTCGTGGATCAATATTTGAGTAGGCTGCCGCCAATCCAGTCTGCGCCGTCCGGAGCGAGCAAGTGAAAGTATTGGATAGAATAGAGATGCACTTAACCTATCAGCCGAGTCTTCAAAGCAAGAGCCGGATTAAACGATTACGACAAGGGACTTTTCCGCCATATCGTCTTCGCGTCGATGACTTGCGTGTCTATTACGATGTTGATGAGATCGATCAGGTCATTATTGTTTATGGAATAGTCCTCAAAGCGGAATCGGCTGATTGGTTAAGCCAGTCCTTTAAGGACTCGAGAAATCGTGAGGAGACATGAAAGTTGTACCTTTGAACGAGGTCAAGAACCGACTCTCGACCTACTTGGAAATGTCCAAACGAGAAGATATTGTAGTGACGAAGAACGGCCGAGCAGCAGCCGTGTTGCATGGAGTTACCGATGAGGACTTGGAGGACTATCTCTTCGAGTCCGACCCGAAATTCATTGCGCGGATCGAATCTCTTCGCCGCCAATACAAACGGGAAGGTGGAACAAAGATCGAGGATGTCAGGAAGGAACTGGGCCTGCCAGCTCGATCAGGAGCTAAAAAGGGAATGCTGAAACGGCGGCGAAGCTGACAGCGGGACGGCTTGTGTATTGCAAGAAATAAGGACCGAGTATGAAACAGGTTCTCGCCATCGCAGGTTCCAATTCCGGCGGCGGGCTGGAATTCAGACGGATTTGAAGGCGTTTGCGGCGAACGGAGCCGGCATTCAGGCGGGGTTTAAGACGTTTGCTGCGATTGGGGTTCTACCCACTTGACGCACTTTCGCGCGCTGTATAGCATGATGTATATACTCTCCGGAGGTCGGCATGTCGCACATGATTCGGAAACAGATCTACATAGAGGTGCGCCAAGAGCATCTGTTGAAGCAACTCGCGAAGGATCTGGGGACGACCGAAGCTGATCTGATCAGGCAGGGATTGGATCAGGTCTTACATGCCGGTGTCGCCGTGACTCCGAATCTTCAAGCCTGGGAACGAGAGCGGGATTTCCTCGCGCGATGGGCCAAAAAGGGTATCGTAAAAGGTAAACGCACATGGCGACGCGAGGATGCGCATGACCGGTCCGTATCTCGTTGATACCAACATTTTAGTTTATGCTTATGACAGATCTGAGTTCGGTAAAATGACTGCCTCAGCGAGCCTGCTCGACCGCCTCGCGCTTTCAGGTCACGGCATTCTCTCTCTTCAAATCCTCGCGGAATTCTTCGCGGTCGTGACTCGCAAGATACCCGAGCCACTGTCCCCGGCCCTGGCTGAGGAACGGGTGTTGAATTACTTGCAATCTTGGCGTGCGGTAGGAATCACTAATATGGTGCTGCGCGAAGCGCTCCGTGGCGTCCGAGAGCATCGCATGGCATTCTGGGATGCGCAGATTTGGGCTACGGCTCGGCTTAACCAAATTCCTATGATTCTAAGCGAGGATTTCTCGCATGGCTCTACAGTTGAAGGGGTTCATTTCTTAAATCCGTTTCATCCCTCCTTCGATCCTTTGACCGCTTAGTTACAAAACCACAAATCACAGGTCCGCATGAAACAGGTTCTCACCATCGCAGGCTCTGATTCCGGCGGCGGGGCTGGGATTCAGGCGGATTTGAAGGCGTTTGCGGCGAATGGCGTGTATGGCATGTCGGCGATTACTGCCATCACGGCGCAGAATACCGAGGAGGTGACGGAGGTCCTTGAGTTGCCGGTCTCGATCATTGAGGCGCAGATCGATGCGATCTTCGACGACTTCGAGGTGGCGGCGGTCAAGACCGGCATGCTGTCTTCGGCCGACATTGTCAACGCCGTGGCCAAGATGCTCAGGCCGCAGAAGATCCTGAATCTCGTTGTCGATCCGGTGATGATTTCCAAGAGCGGTCAGACTCTTCTGAAACCGGATGCCGTGGACGCGTTGACGCGAGAACTGTTCCCGCTTGCCCTGGTCGTGACGCCGAACGTGCCGGAAGCGGAATGCCTCTCTGGTCTGACTATCAAGACACTGAACGATGCGCGCCAAGCCGCCAAGGCTATCCATAAGCTGGGCTGCCGGCACGTGCTCATTAAAGGCGGCCATTTGCTGGCTGAACGAGGGACCGATCTGCTGTACGACGGCCGGTTCTTCAATATCTATAAAGGCGAATTCATCAATACGCCCCATACCCACGGCACCGGCTGCACCTACGCCTCAGCCATCGCGGCCCAATTGGCGAGAGGGAAGGCGCTGCCGGACGCGATTTCCACCGCTAAAACCTACATCACGGAAGCGATTCGTCACAGCCTGGCCATCGGTCACGGCAAGGGGCCGACCAACCACTTTTATTTCATCCCGCAATGATCCACACAGCCATGACAGGAGGATTATGCTGTTCCGTCCCCCGCTCTTTCTTCTGACCGGTTTACTCTGGTTGCTGCTTTCCGCGCTATTGGGATTGGTTCTGTTCTTGGGCACGATACGAGGCAATCTCTTGCCTCCGACGCTTCGCCTGGTGCACGTCCACGGGGCATTGATCGGCGGAGTGGCGCAGATCATTTTCGGCGCCATGCTGGCCTTTGTGCCTCCCCTCTTGCTCTCCGGTCGAAACAGACCCGAGTCTCATCCCGTGCAGTATGCCTTGATCAATATCGGCACGATCGCCGCGCTGATCGGCTTCGCATTGCGAGACCACCGCGCGGTCGGTGTGGCGGGCCTGCTGATCATCGTCGCGTTTCTGTCCTTATTTGCAGATGCCGTGAAGCAAGCGAGGAGCAGTCTCGTATCACCGCCTCTGAATCTGTGGTTTTATGGGGTCGCATTCTTGGCGTTACTCTGCGGGCTGGGATTGGGTGACGCAATGGCCTTTCATGTCATCCCGCATACTATGGTCGCACCGGCACGGTTATCGCATATCCACCTGAACCTGCTCGGCTTCGTCACGCTGACAATCATCGGCACGATGCACAATCTGTTTCCGACGGTCCTGAACACGCGGCTGCACAGCGCGCGTCTGGCGCGGTTGGCCTTCTTTTTCTTGCCTCTCGGAATCCTGTTGCTGGTCACGGGATTTATGCTCACCGCGTTCAGCATTCAAATCGGAGCCGGCGTCGTGATCCTAAGCGGGATCGGGCTCTATGCCACGAACATCGTCAGAACCTGGATCGATGCGGGGCGCCCTCTCACCGCCGCATCCGATCATTTTCTGATGGCGACTTTCTTTCTCGTTCTGGTCGTTCCGGCCGGGATCCTTGTTGCCGTCAACTTGCTGTGGGATCCTCCGCGCGTCCCGTTCGGCACGCTTCATGTGGTCGCCTACACGCACCTGGCTCTCGTCGGCTTTGTTCTCCATACGATCTTCGGCGCGCTCTCGCATCTCTTGCCGATCAGCCTCGCGCTTTCACGAGTCTCAAGCAATAAAAAGCGCAGGCCCTATCTCGAACAGTTAACGATGATCGCCGAACGATGGCGCGGCCTGCAGGTCGGCGCGCTGAGCCTGGGCACGATCGGCCTCGTGCTCGTCGCGGTGCTGGTCTGGCCATTGAGTCTGGGGTCGGTAATCGTACAGACCGCCTCTTGGTTGAGCGCCGGGTTGCTGTTGGTGGGTGTAGGAATTTTTGCGGCGAAGGTAGGCTGGCTTCTGGTCAGCCGACCGCAGAACGACCGGCCGGCTTGAGGCGCCACCGGCACGGATTCCTAGGCGGGCCGCCCCGTGCGCTGTGACACCAGGCGCTGCAGTTCGACGTTCATCTGTGGGGCCGGCAGATGAATCCGATCGCCATGTCCCGGCAGCACCCATTCGAAGGCATGGTCGAGGAGCGATCGCGCAGACCGGCGCAGCGCCGTCTCGGACCATACCAGGGTACCGGGCATGCCGAGGCGCCTCTCGTCGCGATCCCACCACAGATGATCGCCGGTAAAGAGATACCGGTCGGCGTAGAGGAGAGCCTGGCTGCCCTCGGTATGGCCCGGCACCGGTAGGATCAGCAAATCCTCGGCGGCTCGAATCGGCTCCAATTCGCTTCCGTCCACCACCCATTCGGCGTCCGGCGCCGCGGCCATGTCGGCGCGCTGAATGATCCGT
>JBOHOS010000332.1:0-3781 GCA_050731295.1 Nitrospiraceae bacterium
TACCACGTCCTACCGGCGGTAATCGAGCACCACATCCGCTCCCAGACGTTTGGCCATGGCCAGACGGGTGTCGTCACCGTCGATGATCAGCGCAGCCCCCATGAGTTTCGCTCCGGCGGTCGCGCACAAGCCGATCGGCCCCTGGGCGAACACCGCGACGCTGTCGCCGATGCGGACGTGGCCTGATTCCGCGCCGCTGATTCCCGTCGATGCGATATCGGCCAGCAGCACGACCTGTTCGTCCGTCAAGCCATCGGGAATCTTTGCCAGATTGGCTTGCGCATACGGCACCTTTAGATACTCCGCTTGCGCGCCGTTGATCGTATTGCCGAATCGCCAGCCGCCGATGGCCTCGTATCCTTCGCCATGGCCGCACTGCGCCGTCTGTCCCGACAGGCAGGCGCGACATTGGCCGCACGGTGTAATGGCGCCGACGAGCACCCGATCACCAATCTGATACCCCTCAACCCCCGGCCCTAATTCTTCAATCACGCCGACGGGCTCATGACCGATGGTCAGTCCAGGCTTGACCTGATATTCTCCCTTTAGAATATGAAGATCGGTCCCGCAGATGGTCGTCAACGTAACACGAATCACGGCTTCCCCGGCTGCCGCCTGCGGGCGATCGACTTCGGCGACGCGGCTGTCGTTGACTCCATAGAACACATGCGCACGCATCGTTTTCATGGCGCACCTCTTTTTAGGTGTGAGGCATCCTCTCGTTGCCGCAGACGAGGCCGTGACGGTTGCGCAAGGGATTGGATTCCCGGTCGCCATGAAGCTGGCGTCGCACCGCCTTATTCACAAGACGGAAATCGGCGGGGTTCGGCTGCATCTTTCGACCGAGGCGGACATCCGTCATGCTTTCGACGCGATCCGAAGCCGGTTGGAACAGGATCGGACCCTCGACGCCATGGAAGGGGTGCTCGTGCAGCCCATGCTGTCGGGTGGGGTGGAAGTGATGGTCGGCATGGTACAGGACCCGTTATTTGGTCCTCTCCTCGCGTTTGGATTGGGCGGCATCCACGTCGAGATTCTCGGCGATGTGCAATTCCGCATTACCCCGCTGACCGACCATGATGCGGCCGACATGGTGCGAGGGATTCGAGGCTATCGGCTCCTTGAAGGATACCGCGGTCACCCACCGGCCGACGTGAAGGCCCTTGAGGACGTGCTGCTGCGAGTCTCACGGCTGGTCGAAGAGGTCGATGACATGACTGAGCTGGACCTCAACCCGATCTTTGCCTTCAAGCCGGGCGACGGCTGCCGAATAGCCGATGCGCGGATACGAGTCGGACAGGCGACGCCATCAGCGCGACCTGTTCACGGCGTTGGTCCACCCGCGTGATACTGAAGACATTCCGCAAATCCATTCTTCCGGTGGGTGCCGTTGCCTTTCCCGAGCAGGTCAGGTGGTAAACGGCTTGCCCGATAAATCCGGCAAGCGTGACGATGGCAAGGGTCTCGAGCGCCAACACCGGGACCACGACATGGAAGTGGGCGCCGGAATGAACGAGAATCACCACCAACCCACCGTCACGACCACGACGACAAGGACCACGAGTGCGCTTCGACAGCCAACCGGTGTCATCGTTCGAAGAGGTGTCTCGCCATGAGCGCGCTGACTTCTGATGCGCCGCTGTGACTACTTCTCGGTGCCCGTCCGCTTGCCCGCATGGCACCGAAAGCAGTCCGCGAACCGGGCAGCACGAGCCGTCTATCTCTTCCGGTCGGACCGCCGGTCCCTCCAGGACGCCTCGGTACAGGCCTTCCATCTCTCCGCTTCCTCTCATTTCTCTTCGTAGTCCCACCGGCCCGCGCCGCCAGGATCGGCGGCGAAGGTCCGCAGGTTGTGAATGGCGTTCCAGATCTCTTCACCAGAAGCGCGTGGCCGAAGTCGGTCATCCCGGCGCCCGGCGACCCGTGTTGCCCCGACACCGTCACCGCGCCCGTTCGCGCCGTGACGATTGACGCAGGTCCCTTTCTCTCACCGAAAACCTTGCCCTTCGCAATTTCGGTGGAACGATACGCGAAAGGTCGTCTATTTGACCATTTCCCAGTTGCTCGGAATGCCTGATCCATTTCTCTTTGTTTTCTTGAAAAGTTTCACTGGGCATGGACGTTTGGGGGACCGCCTGCTCGGAACAGCGCTGGATTCTCCGGTCCATCGACCTCCAGGAAACCGAGGAGTCCCTTCTCCATCCTTGAGAGAGCATGATCGACCAGAAGGAACCTTCCCGGTACCTCTAGGTTCAGTTCCACCATGGTCGCTCCGCCAGGCGCAACCACCGTCGTCTGGACATCCGCCAGCGGGTGGCTCGTCAGTGATGCCTGATCGTAGACCCGGTCGAACTGTTCGCCAATCACATGAAAAGATGAGATGATATTGGGACCTCCAACACCGAAAAATATTCGCACAGTTTCACCAACCTTCGCCTGAAGTGGATATTCCTTGATCAGCGCATCCACGGCTCCGTTCAATACAAAGTATTCCGGCGTCTCGGCCAGCAATTTACTTCGGCTGAATCTCTGCTGACCCAAATCCCCATAGGGCTGTTGGGTGTAAAGCTCCCCTTGCATCACATAAAATTCTCGATCCACCGGGGTAAGCCCCTTCTTCGGTTCAACCAGGATCAGCCCATACATCCCACTTGTAATATGCTCCGCTACCGTGGGCGTCGCGCAGTGATACACGAACACGCCGGGCTTAATCGCCTTGAATGTCAGCGCCTTCTCCTGCCCCGACGGCACCTGCAGGACAGCCGATCCTCCACCGGGGCCGGTGACAGCATGAAGATCGATCGAATGGGTCAGCCGACTTGTCTCTCGGTTCTTCAGATGCAGTTCGACGGTGTCATCCACCTGCACCCGGATAAATGGCCCAGGCACTTTGCCATTGAAGTTCATATAGGTATACGTCGTCCCCTCAGCCAGGTGCCCCTCCAACTCCACCGCCTCAAGATCTACCCGAAGAACCTGGGAAGGCCGACGTCGACTCTGTGGAGGCAGATCCGTGGGATTGCGAGAAATGCTGACGGCCGAAAGGGAGAGGGCCTTTTGTTCTCCTGTCTGAGTCGTAGAGGGGCTCGTTGCGTCTCTGGTTATCACGGCACCAGAGCTTTCTTGCCTTGCTTCCGTTCCACCCCGCTTCAAACTCAGCACATAGCTGGTCAAGTCGTTCAATTCTTGCTCGTCGAGCGGGAACTTCGGCATAAACGAGGCGGGCGAGACTGACTGCGGATCGCGAAAATGGCGGATATGCCAGGCCCGATCCGGTCTCGTATCCCCGACGTAGGACAGATCCGGCGCCACCCCGCCGCCTTCGCCATGAATGCGATGGCATCCTGCGCAGCCGAATTTGGCATAGAGGGCTTGGCCGCGCGCAATGGCGGGATCGATTCGAGGCAAGGCGTACAGATCGCGCAACGACACACCGAGCAGCGCAAATACGATGATCAGGAACACCCCGCCTGCGGCGAGCGCGACGGGTCTTGCGGTCGGATGGCGGGACGGATTGCGATCGATGAACGGCCAGAACAGCAGGACCAGAAAAAACATCCCCGGCAAAACCCAGGTCGCCAGCGGCTCGAGTGGGCCGTGCACGTACTTTAATAATTGGTAATAGAAGAGGAAGTACCATTCGGGCACCGGCGTAAACGTGGTGTCGCTGGGATTCGCCTTGTCGGCCAACGGAAAACTGACGGTGAGAGCCAGGACCGATACCACGAGAAAGACGACCAGCATCACCACGGCGTCCATGTAGACTTGCCTGGGATGGAAG
>JBOHOS010000333.1:0-1778 GCA_050731295.1 Nitrospiraceae bacterium
GTTCTTGATAGAACGATTCTTCGGCCTCCGGAGTGCAATCCAACGCGTTCGCCTGGCCGTTGATCCCATCTTGACCGATCGCCTTCTTGCGAATCTGTTCCAATAACGCCGGAGAGAGGGCGGCGCCGGCAAGGCCAAACCGTTCTCGAACGAGTTCCCGAATCAGCGCGTGCTGCTCGGCCGCGATCATTTCTTCGGCCTCTTCTCGCCTGATCTTGTCGACCGTCAAGGTCGTCGCCACGGACGGCGTCAAGAGCTGCTTCAGCCATCGGCCGGCCCTGTGATACCAGCGGGGGAGCAGCGTCTTGCCCAACAAGGGCACGCCGAAGAACCAGCCGAGGGCCTCCACCATGACATAGGGCGTGATCACGTTTTCCTTTAGGTCGTGCAGGAGCGTGTGTGCGGCCTCGCTGAGCCGGGTCGCCGCTTTGTGTCGTTCAGCGAGGGCGCCGTGGTAGCTGCGGGGCACTTCGCGAACCCGGTTCTTCGGTTTCAGGAGAACCGGACAATGGGCGACCGCATGGTGCGCGCTGAAGGGCTGATAGTCCAGCGGCACTCCGAAAAATCCGGCGAGTCCCAACGTTTCATATCCGCCACGATGCTCCAGATGCCGGCGAAAGACCTCCGATCGGACGTCGATGCAGAATACGATCTGAGCGAGCGGCCTCGACTGCGTCTCCTTGTCGATGGGCGGTGTGCGGGTTGACACCGCGCGGGCTCCTGCCGCGAGGTCGGTCAGCGCCTGTCGCCGATGGCGAGCCTCAAAGGCTTCGAGCCAGCGGGCTCCGTGCTGCGAGACCGGGAATCCGGCGAGCCAATTGAGCAATGTTCGGACATCGGACGGAGAGGTCGACTCAATAGCGGCGGGGTCGATAGAAAGGGCCCGAGCCAAGCGAAGGAGATAGTGTGCTGCACTTTTCGTCCAGTCCCCGACATCCTGATCAAGGCGGACGCTATATTGCTGTCGGCCTAACTCCTCCCATGCCGAAGGATCCTGCCCTCGATTGGAGCGGGAAAGCCGCCAGGTCTGCTTGGCGGCAGGCTTCGGCAGACGTTCGGCGACCCACTGGCGCCGTACCCAATACGCATGGGGATGGCCTTCCATGTATGCTCGAATCTCCTCATAATTCCCGTCGATGCCGAGCCGATCGCGGCAGGTTCGTGCCGCCAGTTCTCGCTCGTAGAACAGACGGACCGCGAGGTATTTCACCAGATCGATCGGAAACTGCTGTTGCCAGGGATACCCGCTCTGGTGCGCGCGCCATTTGATATAGCCGGTCCATCCGGGAATGGCGGCCAGGTGCAGCGACAGGTACTCTTCCCAGGCCTGCTTGGGAATCCTCAGCTTTGTCAAACTGTCCAGGACGGCATCTTCCGGATGATCGGGGAGCGTCCGAATCTTCTTCGCGGCTTCCCGGATACCGATCAGCCCCAGGGTCATGTCATGCTGGGCGAGAGATTTCCATGCTCGGTAGAAGGTCTGGTCCCGGTGAGGCATGGACCAACTCGCTTCGCCTTCATCCAAGAAGACACTGCACCACTTCACCATTTCACGATTGATGATCTCTCCGATCAGTGTCCCGACGGTCCGGTCGCACCAGGTGGCGAGCGTTTCGTGGGACGGCCACTCGAGAGGAGGCCACGACGTTAACGGCGTGCAGGAGACCATGTCTTGGATGCCCACAGTCGCTTGGAGCCAGGACGCAATGCCGGACCATGCATTCGCGTCGTCATCGTGGACGGCATGGCCGCCGGGCGGGCGCGGTTCCGTGATGCCA
>JBOHOS010000334.1:0-2405 GCA_050731295.1 Nitrospiraceae bacterium
GCTGGACGGCGTCACCCTCGACTATACCGACAGCGAGGGCTTTCAGCTTCACCATCCGAATCCGCCCATGCAAGAGCTACGGGTGATCTCACTCAACTGAGCATGCCCCCCAGGCCTTGTCAATAGATCCCTCCTAGTATCCTGATGTTTTAGATGCCGTTCATAATTCTCGGGTCTCTCCCCCCCTTCACCTTCACCTCTCCCCACTGGGGAGAGAGGCGAGGGGCGCGATCCCCCGTAAGTAATGTGGCGAACTTCGGAGACAGAAACTAGCTAAAGCCATGAATCGCCTGCCTTGTATATACTTGTCGGTACATGGGAGAGACGATGATCGTTAGTTTGAGAAGACTGTCCGGGCCGGTGCTGTTGCTTGCCGTGCTTGTGGGCTGTGGCACAGCCGCTTCCGATCGGCAGGAGACCCGTCTTATTCAGCCGATCACGTGCTGCGCTATGGAGACGGCTTCCAATAAGCAGCAATCCATCGCGCGCACGGCCGCACGGTTGGTGGGGGCTCACAGTATCGAGAGCAATGGTCGCAGGATCTCGTATGACTGTGCCGGCGTGACGCGGGCCATCTATCTGAGCCAGGGCATCGACCTGTACAACAGCGGCGAGGCGGAGGACGGCGCGAATGGCGTCAGATTGATCCACGCGTATGTGAGAAAGTACGGGCGTCTGCACCAAGGCCCGCGTGTCCGACCCGGTGATCTGGTCTTTTTTGATAATACCTGGGACTTGAACGGTGATGGCCGGGTGAACGATCCGCTCACACACGTCGGAGTGGTCGAGACCGTGGAATCCGATGGGACGGTTGTGTTCGTGAGTCGCGTTTCTACGGCTATCGACCGGTACCGGATGAATCTTCAGAGGCGGACCATCCATCGCGCACCCGATGGGCGTGTGTTCAATGACTACATGCGACGCAAAACGTGGCGCGACAGTGGTGACGCGCGGTATTTGACAGGAGAGCTCTTTGCGGGGTTCGGCACTGTGGGGGATTAAGCTAACTTCCGCTGTTTTCAGCCGAAAACAACAACGGGTCTGCCTTAAGCTTCTATCCTATCGTGCTTCATCTACAATAGGTCCCTTCCATTGATTTCACCCGACGGCTCAGCCTATAGTCTCGCTGCCCACACTCGCCGTCAATCTCATCAGCGTCATGAGAGCATAAGGTCATGTCGTTAAAAGGTGACCCTTCTATGGCAGAGAAACCGTTCGCTGCCCCAGCCATTCAGGACGAGATTAGAGAAATCGTTCATCGAATCGTCAGCCGCTTCAATCCGGAAAAGATCATTCTATTCGGCTCTCATGCTCGCGGTAATGCGGGGCCTGACAGCGATGTCGATCTTCTAATCGTGATGGATGTTATCGGTTCAAAGCGACAGACAGCCACCGCGATCGATATGGCATTGCTGGGCATTGATCTACCTGTTGATGTGATTGTTCTCAAGCCTGAGGAGGTAGAGCGAAACCGGCACATGATGGGGACTATTGTTTACCCAGCTCTTCGTGAGGGAAAGGTTCTCTATGAGCGAAGAGCTTGATCTGGCTCATGTTGTGATGCAATGGGTGGAGAAAGCTGAGCATGATCTACTGAATGTTCAGAACAATCTTTCCGCATCTGACGTGCCGTGGGATACAGTCTGCTTTCATGCTCAGCAGTGCGTCGAGAAGGATCTCAAAGCCTTGCTTATCTGGAAGCAGGTGTCGGTTCCAAAAACACATGACCTTCGTCTCTTGCTCCAACGGATTCCTCCCGATGTTCCGCTCAACCTCCCTTTGGATCAGCTTCTTCTGCTCAATCGCTACACCATAGAGGGACGATATCCAGGTGATTGGGAGCCGATCACCCGTCAAGACGGAGAGCAGGCTATTACTATGGCGCGAAAGGTGCGAGAAGCTGTAAGGCCGATTCTGACAATTACTGCCGAGTGATCCACCTCGCAGTTCTGCTCCGTGCGTTGCGTGAGTCTCTTGTATCCTACAGAAGACGTACCGAGTTGTTCAGGCAGAGGAGACAGATATGAATGTGCGATCACAGGCGTTGAGCTTGTACGAGGCGAACCTGCCTTTGCTGGGTCAGCACTCCGTCGATCAGGTACAGCAGGCGATAGAACATGATGGGTGCTCAGCGTCCCGGTACCGCGTCGATCAATTCCCTCGTCCCGCTCGCAGCCTTGTTCAGCCATCATGCGTTGACCGATGCTGGCGTCCTTCGGAATTCTAACGAGACAAGCCTTCAGCGTGTCCTCGGCAGCGCCCGACGCAATGTTCAGCCCTTCCGCCCGGAGCGGAAGGAGTCGACTTTGCCGATGGTTGATCCGCCGCGTGTATCGGCAGAGCAGGGAACCATCCCATCAAGCTCAGCGTCGCGACTAAGCCCATGAGTGGTATGAATCGATCGG
>JBOHOS010000335.1:0-4433 GCA_050731295.1 Nitrospiraceae bacterium
AGAAGGAGCAGGTCCGCTGATCAGTTATACCGGAGGGGGACACATTCAATATCGCCTGCCGGTTCCGGATCGCGTACATCGTAAAATCAACGGTCTGATTAAACAGACGACGGTGTACATGACCTCATTTGTCCCGGACTCGAGGGAAGAGGTGCACGATCTTGTGCGCGAATCGATTGCCGACTATGTCTGGCTGACGCCCGTCAGCGCGCATGGTTTAGCGAAGCGGTGCCGCTGATCCTCGGATCAGGCGGGTTTCACTGGCCGATGACCGTTGATTCCCCAACGGGCGCCCTCTGTCATAGAAATAGGGGGCCGGAAATGTTCCATGGTGTCGTTGTGGGGATCGAAAACACAACCGTTCTGTGATGGCGCGCGTTCACGTCATACGCAGGCTCCGTAGCAATGGAACGAATTTGACTCTCCTGCCACCGCCCTTCGTTTGGATCGCCAACTCCTCGATTTTGCACTTCTTTATACCTCAACCCACCATAGGGCGCCGTCGGTTTATTGAGCTTTCTTCGCGCCGCACAGCCACCGTCTCCTGCGATCGAAGCAAAGGTTACTGTGTGGAGGCTCGCCCATGGTAATCCTACTCACTATGGTAGAATTGCATAGTAGACGATCAGAGGCTCCGGGAAAATCGGTTGTCACAACACAAGAACGATGTGGGTATGCATACGTAGCATTGAAGTGTGGGTGATCGAAAGGTAGACATGACGCATGTCGTCCATCGCGAGCCGCCTCAATCTTTACAGGAGCCGGGAACCCATGCGCGGTAAGATTTCCTGTTCCGCTCAAAAGTTGAGTTTGTTAGAGCCGTCTATGATCGAATCCATCGTCGAGCCCCCGGCCTACCAAATCGCCAATCACTATTTGGCCGAGAATCGCGTTCGGATCGTCGAAGCGGATGAAAGCCAAATCTCTTCGGTGGTCATCGGAAATTCCGGAGTCTATGATCAAGCCATACGGTTGAAGGACGGCAGTTTGGGGACCAAGTGTACCTGTACGTTAAATGAGCAACCTTTTTGTCGGCATGCGGTAGCGGCACTGCTCGAATACCATCGATGGGTCAAGCCGAAAGGCGTCCAGCGTCCTCCGGAGCGTCCTGCCCATGATCGACCTGCCGGTCAACCCGCGCGTTCAGCTCCAGCTTTGGACATGAAGCTGAGTGAAGTGACCGTCTTCGTCGAATGGTTTCAAGCGGTGGTCAAAGCGTTGGAGGGCGGGCAGCCTTTGCCGAGCGGCCCCAATATGATCGTTGGGGAAGTGTGCGGCTGGATTCTTGCGGTTCAGAATCTCGAACATCGTCGACGGACCGGTGAAGAGAAGCGCGTGGCGCTCGAAGCCGATCTCCGCGATCGCGACGATCAAATCAGCCGCCTCAATCAGCAACTCCAGGTCGCGATGCAGGAAACCAGGGAAGCCCGTGCCACCGTCGAGAACTTGCAACGCCAGCTGGCCGGCCATGCAGGGTTGCTCACGCGGGTAGCGGAACTGACACAAGATATTGATCGCTTCGACAGCCAGATCAAAGGTCTGTCAGGGGAGTTGGTGCAAAAGGCCTCTCAGCTTGACCGACTCGGCACCGCATGGAAAGAGATCTCTGCCGCCCTCCAGGGGCTCATCAAGCCGCAGTCACGATAATCTCAGCCATCTCTCCTGAAACGATCCTCGGCTATGACGATGAGGCGGGTTTGGCCGTGACCCGCATGACAAACAGATAAAGCACGCACAGTCCCATCGCGAACCCGCCGACGAGATACGAACGTTCCTGGATCACCCGCACCAACTGCGAGGGATCTTTCACGAGATCCGGTTGATCGCCGAGCAGATTTCCACCGAACCAGGCCAGTACCCAGCACCACACGCCGGCGCCGACAATGGTCATCGCGCTGTACAGGCCGAACGGCATGCGCACGATGCCGGCCGGGATACCGATCAGATGGCGAACCACCGGGACCAGCCGGGCGAAAAACACGCCGCCGGCTTCATAACGCGCGAGCCATCGTTCCGCGCGAAGCAATTTCGATTCGGGACAGAAGATATACGCGCCATAGCGAACCAGCAGCGGCCGCCCCAGCCAACGGGCGACCCAATACGTCGCGGCGGCGCCGAGGTAGCTGCCTAACGTGCCGGCCAGCACGACGCCCAGGAAGCTGTATCGACCCTGGGCAGCCCAGTAGGCTGCGGGTGGAATGACGATTTCGCTCGGAATCGGGAAAACGGAGCTTTCAAGAGCCATCAACAGAATAATGCCCGGATAGCCCCAATCGTGAACCCACTGAAACCAGATAGTTATCCACTCCTGCATGCAGGTCTCCTTGAGTGAAAGAAGTGATGATTGTACCTGGAGACCTTGCCCAGCGCCAGCGAGTTGAAGACTTCATTATGGCTTGCCCTGTACCCGCAAAATTCTGTACAATCCGCTACGTCTTATTTGTTTTCAGATTCTAGCTGCTGCAAGTAGTAGAGGAGGGACCCATGAACGGAATATTAGCGCGCATTTTCAGCGTCGGCGCGTCGGTGATCGTAACGAGCTCGCTGGCTTTCGCCAATGAACCAAAAGGCGGGCCGCCGGACTATAGCGGCATCTCAGGGCTGTACTACAGCCTGATCGCGGTCATCTTGATTTACGGCGTGTACGACACGTTCTTCAAAAAGTCTTGATGCCGACGATTTGACTCGGAGCATGACAGGACACGCCGGGGGCGGCTGCAGCGGTCTGCTTGGTTAGCTGACAGGCGGTGTTTTGGAGAGTAACGGCTCCAACACCGGCAAGAGATTTTCTACGATCACACGATAGCCGGCGCCGGTTGGGTGAATCCCATCCGCTTGGTTCAATGCGGTTTGGCCGCCAACCCCTTCCAGAAAGAAGGGCATAGCGGTCACCCGATATTTGCGGGCCAGTTCCTGATACATGGCAGCAAAACGAGCCGTGTACTCGACGCCGTAGTTCGGAGGCAGCTTCATCCCCACCAGCAACACCTTGGTGCCGGCCGCTTGCAGCCGTTGAATAATCTCCTCAAGATTTGCCCGCGCGTGATCAACAGCCAGTCCGCGAAGACCATCGTTCGCGCCTAACTCCACAATCACGATGTCAGGCCGGCTCTTGAGAATCCAGTCCACGCGACGGACTCCGCCTGCCGTCGTATCTCCACTGACGCCCGCATTGACGACCCGATAACGATACCCGGCCTCATTCAACTTCCGTTGAAGTTGCGCAGGATAGGATTCATCAGACGGCACGCCGGCCCCGGCGGTCAGACTATCGCCGAATGCGACGATTTTCGGCACATCATCGCGAAGCTGTTCGCTGCTGCGGCCCGGTTGGGCCGTCACGTCGGTCCCCAGCCGTTGTCCGAAACCATCACGAGGTCCGGCAGGCACGTCGACCGGCGGCGTCGCGGGTGCGGACGTCTCCGATGCAGGCTCGCAGGCTATGACCATCAGACAGAGCGGCGCTACGAGCAGACAATGAAAGAGTCGTGTGCGCATCAATGAAAACCGCGTTCCCATTTCAATTTCTCTCATCTCAGAAGAACGTCATGCATCAACAGCTCATACAGTATAATAAAGTTTCCGTGTCAATGGCAGACCCTTCACACTGAAAGGCGGTATGATCGCTGTTCAGCACGTTACGATGCGACTCACCGGCGGCGGCCACGCCGTCACCATCCTGGATGATGTGACGCTTGAGATCTCGGAAAAACAAATGGCGGCCATCGTGGGCCCGTCTGGCAGCGGCAAGTCGACGCTGCTGGGCCTCATCGCGGGACTCGACAAACCAACCTCGGGGTCGATCGTTCTCGACGGCATCGACATCACCGCTCTGCGCGAGACTGATATGGCTCGCTACCGGCGGCAGAAGATCGGGTACATTTTTCAGTCCTTCCATCTCATTCCTACCCTGACCGCTCTCGAGAATGTCATGGTGCCGTTGGAGCTCAACGGTGAGAGCGGCGCCCAGGCTCGCGCCGCGGAACTTTTGACCGCGGTTGGGCTCAAGGATCGACAATCTCACTATCCGGTGCAGCTCTCCGGCGGCGAGCAGCAACGCGTGGCCGTCGCGCGGGCCTTTGCCTGCCGCCCGCCGATTTTGCTGGCGGATGAACCGACCGGCAATCTCGATTCGGCCACCGGCCGGCAGGTGATCGACTTGATGCTCGGCCTCAATCGTGATTACGGCAGCACCCTCGTGCTGGTGACTCATGATCCTGAGCTTGCGTCCTTCGCCGAACGCATTATTACGTTGCGGGACGGGCGGGTGGAATCCGACCGCTTGAACAGATGAGCGGAGCGCGAATCTGATGGAATCCATGTGACCACGTTCGTCATCAACATGGCATGGCGCGAGACGCGCGCAGCGTGGCGGCATTTCCTGTATTTTTTCGTCTGTATCGCGTTGGGTGTGGGAGCCTTGGTCGGCGTCG
>JBOHOS010000336.1:0-3697 GCA_050731295.1 Nitrospiraceae bacterium
TCGTTCGGCTGGATGGAGCTGTTACTCATCCTCATCATCGTCCTCATTATTTTTGGAGCGGGTAAAATTCCTCAGCTTGGAGAAGGATTGGGAAAGGCGATCAAAGGGTTCAAAAAGTCGGTCAACGAACCTGATGCGGTGGATGTCACCGCGGCTCAAGACCAACCCCCGCCGACCCAGATTCCGCAATCCGGGCAATCTCAGCCCGGAGCGTCGGTCCAAGCTCAGCCGCACGCGGCTCCACCACCAGCAGACCAGCCAAAGCATGGATGATGATGTCTTAAATTACGAGGCTCGCAATTGTTCGGCCTGGGTGCAGGAGAGATTTTAATCATCCTGGTCATTGCCTTTTTACTGTTTGGGCCAAAACAGCTTCCTGAAATCGGGCGCCAGGTCGGGAAAGCAGTCAAGGGTCTGAAAGAAACGGCCGATGATCTTCGGAAGTCTGTCGAGCCCGAAGTCAATCTCATTCAGCAAGAAGTCAAAATGGTCGAGCAAGACTTTCAGGCTTCCATGAAGGAAGCGGAAGAAGAGATTGACGCGATCACCAGCAAACCGGACCAAGCCGATTCCTCAAAAAGTTCCAAACCCAGTTAAATGGCGTCAACCGGTTCACAAGGATATTCCCGATCTCGTCGGCCGTCGGTCGCCGACGGCTAGAATGGCATACTCTCCTAAAATGCAGACCCAGTTACAGCACGAGCCGACAGAATGCGCCTGCGAGTAAGGATGCAGTGCAGCACGCACCGGTACAGGATCCGGATATGGAAGGGGGTGACGAAATCAGCACATAATCGCAATCATGGAGACGTTCGGCACAACGTCTTCAGGGTGGTAGACCACACATAACGCTCATCATAGTGGATGAGGTTGGATATAAAGTCGGCATTGATCGCGGATTGCGTGAAGTCAAGCGTCTGGGGTTGCCTACTACTTACTATCCAATCAACAGGAGGAACGCTATGGGACGCATCTTTCAATCGAAGAGGTGGTTGAGGCGCTCAATCACCTTCGCGGCGGCCGTGTTGGTCGCCAGTCTGCAGGTTCTTACGTTACCCCTATTCACCACTCACTCACCGGCCTATGCGGGATATCAACTCCCGCCGGGCGAACGCGTCACGAATCTCCCCGCCATTCCACGGAACATGCCGCAAAAAGAGGGCTACGAAGCCTACGATCCGGTGATCGGCCGGAATTTCGACGTCAAGAACTTCTGGCTACGGGCGGATCTGCGCGTCCGGCCGGAAATGCGGAACGGCGTCTGCTTCGGCGGCGGCGCGCCGACTGGAGGCGCTTGTAATGGCTTTCAAAACGGCAACGCTCTTAATGCAAATGCCGGCCGAGGAGCGAATGATTTCTTCGTGCAACAGTGGGTGCGACTGGGCATCGGCTATGATTTGTCGCCCGATGTCAACTACTACATGGAGATCATCGACTCGGCGGTGTGGGGTGGGAACGGGAATCCCAATAATGCGGGTAACGGCGGCGACCCGCTGAATCACAATTGCGGACCGAACACATCAGGGACGCAAGCAAACTGCCGGCTCGGAGTCCGGGCAGCGTACGTGTTGGTGAGAAACCTGGGTGGAGTGCAAGGCCTCAGCATGAAGGCCGGCCGTCAGTATATCGTCCTGGGGAACCAATCTTTATTCGGTCACTTCGATTGGGCGAACACCGGTTATTCACATGACGGTGTTATGTTCCAGTACAGCACGAAATCATTCGAATCGTATCTGGGTTGGTTCAGACATTCCGAGACCGATCTGGTTCAAGGTTCGGCGGTCGGTAGCGGATCGGCGAATATCGCCGGATGCGCGGGTGGCACACCCGGAGCGCCATGTACTGCGGCTCAGCGTGCCGGCACTACGGATGGCGGTAGCGATGCCGACATGTTTATCTTTTATAACCAGATCAAGAGCATTCCGGGCATACTCTTCGAGCCGTACTATGTCCTGTATAGCAACCGCATGGCGGAGGGGGTCAATACCGCTCAAGGTATGGGCACGGCGAAAAAGTCCAAACAACTGCGCCACATGATCGGTCAACGGACAGAGTTGAGAAAGGGCGGGGTCGATGCGATCTTAGAGACCTCCTACCAGTTCGGTCAGATGGCGGATGGCTTGGGCAACGACAATCAAAAGAACGTTCATATCAATGCGTGGGCCCTACGGTCCTGGCTCGGCTACACTGCCTATTCATCGAAGTTGAAACCCCGCTTCGCCCTTGGCTTCGACTATGCTTCCGGCTCAGGCAACGCCAACTGCTCAGCGGGTGGAGTCAGTCAACCCGGATATACCTGTGCAGGGGCAGGCAACACCTTCGAGAACTTCTTCCCGACGAACCACATCCACATGGGCTACATGGATATCATGGCCTGGAGGAACATGCTGAGCCCGCAGGTCAACTTCCAGATGCGGCCGTCGGCCCGCGACCATTTCGAAATCTGGTACAGCCACTTCCGATTGGCGAACGCCCGGGACAACTGGTACCGAGGCTCGCAGGGTGTGTACGTCTTCTCCAAGACAGGCAATACCGAGAATCATATCGGCGACGAAATCGACTTTACCTGGACGCGCATGTTCGCGGACGGCAAAGTCGCGGTGCAGGCCACCTGGGGCCATATGTTTACCGGCGACTATATCAAGCAGAACCTGAACACGAATTCAGACCAGGACTGGGCGTACCTGTCGCTTTGGATGAACTTCTAGAAGAAAAGCGAATAGCGGGTAGGGACCGTAGCCACTTGCTGTCACTAACTCTATTCGCTTGAAGAAGAAAGGAGAATGACCATGCGTAAAACGGTCACGTTTCTCGCTGTGGCGGCCTCGGCGCTCATGCTTGGTTTGCCAGCTGCTCACGCTGACGATCCGATCTCGTTGACGAAGCAGGCCGTTGTCGAATTGACCGATCCGCCGGGTCTGGGCGGACGGACGACAGTCGATCTGAACAAGCGCTGGGGGTCTGACCTCAGCCAGATCAACAAAGCCACTGCCCTATTACAGGATGCGCGAAGCCAGGCCGGCGGGGCGAGCCCCGCGGCGATCAGATTATTAGAAGAAGCCATCGCGTACGGACAGGCAAAAGAACATAAAGAAGCTCGTGTCTCTGCCCAGGGCGCGTTGTTTCACCTCTGCCAAGGCGGCGGCGGCGAAGGCTGCGACAAAGTGCCCAAGTTCGGGCCATACGTCGCGCCATAAAGAATAGCGAAAAAGCTTTCAGCGATGAGCTAGAGCTTGACCTAAAAATCCCCGCCGTGGGTAACCCATCCCGACGGGGATTTTTTATGCCACAGATGCCATAGTTGGAATCAAAGAGGTCGCTATGCCAGCAAAGCTCAAGCAAAGAGAGCCTGAAATTATTATCAAGCGGGGGAAACCAGCGGCGGTTATTGTTCCACTGGATCGTTACCGGCAGATGCTCGAACGCCTCGACGACATTGATGATTTGGAAGCTCTTAATTTATTGAGAAAGAAGCCATTGCGATTTCGCACGCTTGCGGATGTTTTACGGAGAACCGGACAGCGTGTATGGAATTGTTTTGGAACGGACGACAGAGAAAACCCTAGAGCGACTTTCCAAGAGAGACTTCGATCGCATAGTCGGAGCAATATCCGAGGCCTTCGGGTTCCCGTAAGCTAGTCGGAAGTGAGGATGATTGGCGGCTTTGCGTTGGCGACTACCGTATGCTCTATGATAT